>JAIRWK010000081.1 GCA_031268995.1 Planctomycetaceae bacterium | reverse complement strand
AAGGGTTTCATAACATAGACACAAAAAATATTTTTGTGTCAAAATATAACAAAGTTAATAAATTTTGTTATAACCCATTTTAATACAAATAATTATGAAATTTGCAAAAGTTCAGTTAAAAGAAATTACGGGTTGCTTATTCCTTTGTTTGATTTTGGCTGTAACAGTTTGTGGTCAGCCGCAAGGAAAGGATTTTACGCCAGTTGAAAACCCTTTAGATGTTTTTAAAATGATTGGCAACCAATCGAAATCAAACTATGAGAAAATTAAAACATGGCAGGGTGAATACGAAATTGAAGAAACAAATTATTCCGGTAAGATCGCTGAAGACTTTGCTAAAAGTATTGAGGCGGTGTTACCACCGGATTTTTGTATTGTCCAAAAGGGTATGTTCAGGTTTTTTATTGACATTCGAAAGGATTGCTTGTTTGTCGATTACAAGCAAGATGCAGTGTCCATCAACGAAGTGTCTGGTACTCCGATTGTGCTTAACAAAAAATCCCAAAAACTTTTGAAAGACAATTATTTGAAGCACCAAATAACGGTGATTAATCCGAAAGAAGTATTGACGTTTGAAAAGAAGGAGCTTTTAGCTTCTTTTCCTGAATTAGGTGATAGAGATGACCGTGTAGGGCGGGTTGCTTTTCGTCGCATTCGTACTCCGTATGCGGTCAAAACAATAGCGAATTTTGTTGATCCGAGGTCTTTTTTCACATTCGGCGATAATCAGTTTTGGGATTTTTGCTTGAAAGTTTCAAGTAAGGAGCGTCCATTGTACGTAAAATCTGAAACAAATGAATCGAGAGTTTATTTGCGACGGTCTGCGAATGGAAATCAGAATCGTTATCAGATATACCTTGATTTCGTTGGAAGGAGTAACCTTGTGTTTGAATACATTGTTGACGGGAGTGCTTCATTCAATGTAACCTTCTATGCCAATGGTCATGGAAGCGTTGAAAAGGGGTATGTTCCCATCACAAAACAACACTGCGAATACAGCAAAATTAGTGATATTTTTTTGCCATCAGTTTTCGAATATTCCGTGGGTGAAACAAAGTATCCTAACGTACTTATGTTAACCCGTAAATTGAAACTTTTGAATGCGGTTGTGAATCAACCGGTTCCTAAGGAGTTGTTCAACATTGAGAGTCTCGGTCTTGATGACGGTGATCGTCTTAAGGATGAGATAAAAAATCAATTGTTTGAACTTGTGGACAAAGAGATTGTTCCTGTAAACAGTGTTAAAAAAAACAGCGGTAATCGGCAAGGTGTAGCTACCGTTGCTCGCTTAATATTTATTGTCGTTGGCATTGTTTTAATTGTTATAGGAACTGTGCTTAAAGTCCGTAATAAGATGCGACATCGGTAGGAGGAGTTCGGTCGCATGTTGTCTGAACAAGTTCCTTTTGTCGATGTCATTTCCCCTAATCCCTTTAAAAGGAGAAGTTTATGAACAAATTTCAGCTTGTTGGAATTTTAGTACTCATGTCAGGTCTGCTATGTACAGACCCGTATGTAGTAGCTGGCGGTTACAATTACAAATCGAATACTTCGACTTGTAGTGCCGCGAATAATCAGTCTTGTCCACCATGTGACAATGGAAACATACAGTCGGCGTATAATTTCTCAAATGCAACTATTACAACACGTGAAACGAAGGGTGGGGATACGGCGACAGCCAATTCAGTGCTTTGTTGGCACTCAGGTAATTGCATTTGGAAGGCAGTTGCGGATAAGAGATGTTCCCACAATTTTTATGTGGGAACAGATGCTTGTAACAGCCATTTGGGTGAAACCTGCTACGAGCTTGATGGTATTGGTGCCGCGGTCCCCGCAAACATAACCTCTTATTCCGATGTTGTGAGTAGTGGTGAAGGTTAATGGTAATTTCACGAGTAATTACCCTCGTTATGACCATGCGTTTATGCTTCGAGTGGTGTAATGTTATTTGTGCGTTTAGGATATTTCGTTGTTCATGGATTTTGCATTAAAAGACAAATACGCGAATTCCGACAACGAGAGGTACTGATGCTCTTTATCTGGTGGTTAAAGTAGGGGATCGACGGTTTGTACATACGCAAGCCGTTTTAAAATTTCCGAAACTGACGCGCAAGCACAACAGCGTAGAGCGGTTGTGCTTGTGCGAAGCCTGCCGCCCATACCGGCTTCGGTATACTGTAGTTGATATGGACGGTAGGTTTCGTTATAATGCGAACAAAGTCGTAAGTTGAAACAAATTTGTTGATGTCTTTGGAATGGTATCAGCAAATTTTGGTGTGTGGTATTTGTGCAAAGTTAAAAAGGGTATTGTTATGCAAAGTTTATCAAAAGGAATTATTGGTTGCTTATTTTTTTGTTTGATTTTGGTCGGAACAGCTTGTGGTCAATCACAGGAGGGGGAGTTTACGCCGGTTGAGAATCCTTTGGAGGTTTTCAGGTTGATCGGTAATCAGTCGCAATCGAATTATGAGAAAATTAAGACTTGGCAGGGTGAATACGAGATTGAAGAAATAAATTATCCCACCGTTCTTGCAAAGGACGTTGCCCAAGACATAGAGGCGATGTTGCCGACGAATTTTCTTATTGTTCAAAAGGGGAAATTCAAATTTTTTATCGATATGCGAAGAGATTCCTTACTTGTTGATTACCGCAATATTTCGGTATCAATCACAGACATTTCAGGCGTACCCATTGTAATCAATGAAAGGTCAAAAAAATTATTAGATAGTAAATACTTGAATCATAGAGTGTCGATTGTCAGCCCAAAGGAAATTTTGACATTTGAGAAAAATGAGCTTCTAGCTTCTTTTCCCCAATTAGGTGATAGGGAAGATCGGGTGGGGCGTGTTGCGTACCGATATGGTTACGCAGAAGATAGGGTAGTAACGATGGCAACGACCCTTGTTGATCCGAGAACTTTTTTTATATTTGGAGGTCAATGTGTTTGGGATTTTTGTCAAAGGGTTACGAGTGGAAAACGTCCCTTGTATGTAAAAACCGAAACAAATGAGTCTAGGATATACTTGAATCAATCAGCAAATGAGAGATCCAAGCGTTATCAGGTTTATACGGATTACATCGGAAAAAATAATTCTGTATTCGAACATGTTGTTGAAGCGAATGCTTCGTTCAATGTGACCTTATATTCAAATGGCCTCGGAGATGTTAAAAAAGGTTATACACCTCGTATGAGACAACGAAACGAATACAAGAAATTCGATGATATTTTTTTGCCGTCAACTATCGACTATTCTCTTGGGGAAACAAAATACCCCAATATTTTTAGAGTAACTCGCAAATTGAAGTTGTTGAACGCGGTTGTAAACCAGCCCATTCCTAAAGAGCTATTCACAATTGAGAGTCTTGGACTTGAAGATGGAGATCGTCTAAGGGACGAGATAAAAGATCAATTGTTTGAAGTTGTGGACAAGAAGATTGTTCCCGTAAATAGTGTCAAGAAAACTGGCAGCAATCGGCAAAGAGCAATTACACTTGCGCGTGTGATGTTTATTGTCGTTGGCATTATTTTGATCGTTATAGGAACGATACTAAAAGTCCGTAGAAAGTTTCAACGGAGGTAAGAATTGTCAGGGTGTTTTCGATAGGCGATTATGTCCGTTTCTTACCACGTTGATTTAACTAACCATTTTTTAGAAGGAGATTTTTATGAACAGATTTCAACTTGTTGGAATCGTTATGCTCGTAGCGGGTCTATTGTATTCAGATCCGTATGTCGTAGCCAGTGGTCACACCTATGCTGTGAACACAGAAATGTGTAAAGACACACAGAATCAGTCCTGTCCTCAATGTGACAACGGAACAGTGGATACAGCATTTACTTATACAAATGCGACTCCAACTCGTATCGCGTCAGACGGGATAGATACAGCAGAGGTAACCAATTTGACAAAATGCAGTGACACGCAAGAATGTGTTTGGGAAGTGCTTCCTGATCAGAAATGTACTTACAATTTCTTTACATCGAAATGGGGTTGCAATAGTCGTTCGGGCGAAGAGTGCAAGCGACTCGTTGGGCTCGGTACGAAAAATCCATTGTCTGTTATTTCGTACTCAGGTATCACGGGAAGTGGGGAAGGTTGATAGTATTCATATCAAATTTTCGGCAATTAATACTTCGTGTCAGAATGTATAAGACGGTTTTTTATGTAACGATACAGGGTTGCAAAGTCATTTCCCATGGTTTTGTTTTGTTTCTCTGTGTCGTTTTTTTGTTGCAATTAGCCATTTGGACTACGACTAACACAGACGAAGCGGCAAATGTAGCGGCAGGAATTTCGATTTGGAGATATGGTTGTTTGGATCTTTATCCGGTTAATCCTCCGCTTGTGAAATTTGTTGCATCGATTCCCTTTTTGTTTCATCAACCTGATATTGACTGGGAGCTTTTCGGCAAACATCTGGAACAAAATAAAGTTGGTTCACGTCCCGAATTTAGTATAGGTTTGTCTTTAGTACGGCAGAATACGGAATATATTTCCTATCATTTTTTTCTTGCCCGTTTGATGTGTATTCCTTTTTCGTTGGTTGGCGCATATTTTTGTTGGCGTTGGGCAAATGAATTGTACGGAAATTACGCAGGATTGGGAGCTTTTGTTCTTTGGTGCTTTTCGCCAAACATTTTGACGTGGAGTTCAATGGTTATGCCGGATGTTCCCGCAGCATCGTTTGGGATTATGTGCGGTTACTTTTTTTGGCGTTGGCTCAAAAAAGCTGAATGGTCAGAAGTTTTTGGTGTTGGAGTTGCATTGGGTCTTGTGCTTCTCACAAAATTGACCTGGGTTATTTTGTTTTTCGTATTGCCATTTCTTTGGATTATTTGGATTGTCAGTCATTCTTCAATTTATTCGTGGAAAGTTTTTCGTAATCAATTTGCGCAACTTTTTGTAATTCTTGTTAGCGGAATTTTTATTCTGAATCTTGGCTATGGCTTTGAGGGAACTTTTACAAAACTGGGAGATTTTAAATTTGCCAGCCGAACACTCGCAGGAAAAAATTCTATCGTCGATAATAGCTATGGCGGCAATCGTTTCTCCGATACTCCATTACGACATATTCCTGTTCCGTTGCCGTACAATTATGTTATTGGAGCGGATTTACAAAAAGTTGATTTTGAAAAAGGCTTGCCTTCCTATCTCAACGGTGGATGGTCGGATCATGGCTGGTGGTATTATTATCTTGAATGCCTTTTATTTAAGGTTCCGCTTGGAACCTTGGGACTTGCTATTCTTTCCATTGCACTCTGTATGTTTCGAATAAAACTTAAAGAGCCGAAATCAAATATAATTGATGAATTGATCCTTCTACTTCCCGCAATAATTCTTTTTTTATTTGTCAGCTCACAAACGGGATTTAGCAGACATTTTCGTTATGTTTTACCTGCGTTTCCATTCTTTATGATCGGTATTTCGAAGGTTTTTGCGATTGCTTTTGAACGAGGTTACTATTTGCGTGTTATTGTTTGTGGTTTGTTATTGTGGTCAATTGGAAGTTGCTTATCTGTTTTTCCTCACACAATGTCCTATTTCAATGAACTTGCTGGCGGACCAACACAAGGGCATCGTTATCTTTTGGATTCTAGTATTGATTGGGGACAAGATGCTTTAAATTTCAAGAAATGGCTTGCCAACCACCCTGAAACAAAGGGAATTCATCTAAAGATGTGTGATGATGTTGCCGACTCCTTGTTCTATTCGGATAATTATCCCGTTGTTCCACTTGCTCCTGCCAGTGCACAAAATGGTTCAGAAGATAGAAGTGATATTGAAGAGGAAGAAGACAATGATCCACGCCGCTTGGGGCCTCGACCTGGCTGGTTCGCGATAAGTATCAAACAGATTCATGAAAGACATGGGAGATATCAGTATTTTCTCAAATTAAAGCCTAAATATCGAATCGGATACTCAATTTATGTTTACCACATCGCACTAGAAGAAGCCAATCTATTACGGCAACAATATGACCTTCCGCCAATCGAAAAAAATAATATTGAATCGAAAACTTTTTTTGATGATTTTGTCAAACAAGGTCAACATCACCGACTATTAAAAATTGCCTTATATACCGCGTCTGAAGAAGATGCAAGTGGCATAAACGATATTTGCCGAATTCTGGCTCACGAACCGCTATTCTCATGGCAACTGATCAACGCAAAACAAATTCGCGATGGAAAACTTTTGGATTTTGATGTTATTATTTTTCCTGGCGGTAACGCGACGGAGCAAGGCAAAGACCTTGGCACGAAAGGAAAAATTGCGATCCGCGATTTTGTGCAAAAAGGCGGCGGTTATCTTGGAATTTGTGCTGGTGGTTTTCTTGCAACAACAAATGACTCTTATGGTCTTGGTTTGATCAATGCGCGGGCGATAACGGGTTCCCGTTATTTGTCAGGACAAGGATATA
The DNA here is from genome assembly GCA_031268995.1 of Planctomycetaceae bacterium. Classification (GTDB taxonomy): domain Bacteria; phylum Planctomycetota; class Planctomycetia; order Pirellulales; family Thermoguttaceae; genus WRKP01. Next base: position 7,945 of record JAIRWK010000081.1, on the reverse strand, counting down.
TTTCCCAATCAGTTCGAGGAACGGGAAATATTAATTTGGAATTAACAGATTTAGGGCGGCAACTATACGGCACTGCTAAAGAACTACGCTCAATTTATTATAGTAGCGGTCCTGTGTTTTATCATGCAATGCGAGAGGATTTGCCCGAATTTCTTTCGCTGTCAACATTCAAGACGGAAACAACGTTGTACGAATATCAAAAGGATGAAATGATGGGAAAGCCATCAATAATTGTCGCTCCGTTTGGCAACGGCAAAGTATGCGTAATCAGCACTCATTTTGAAATGTCAAGTGGATATGATGATGTGCTTGAAAAATTTATTTGGAGTTTATGTCCTCCAATACGATAAATGGACGGGAATTTACTTAAACACACGGGGTAATTGACAGAGTCGGTGAGGGGAAGTAGAATGAAGGGGTAGTTTGCATATTTTTTTCAACTTTGGTTGTCAAGATAGCTTTACAATCAGACTTTTCAAAAACAATGAAAGGAAATTTCAAGTGAGAAACTCATTTAGCTTGCAGATCGATGTGGATGGTTCAGAACCTGTCAAATTGTCCAAAACTTTGGTAAATACTAAAACAGGTAGAAGGATGGGGCTGTATAGAGTTGCTTTTACCATTGTGGAGCTTCTTGTGGTCATCATGGTTATAGGGATCCTTAGTGCGCTTCTTCTCGCGGCAGTTCAGTCTGCACGAGAAGCTGCACGCCGACTGGCTTGCCAAAATAAGATGCGTCAATACGGCGTGGCATTTCAAAATCACGCTGGTGTTTACAATGGGCTTTTGCCGGTTTGTTCGGTTGCGGGAACCGCAACCATAACATCAAAAGGTCGCGTTTCTCGTAGTACGTGGGTTACTATGGTTTGGCCGTACCTTGAGCTTGACTCGCTAGCCGCTTCATACACTCATTCCAAAGGATTTATCAGCGCAGACAATAGAGCGGCGGTAACAACTACACCAGCAATTTATTATTGTCCGTCAGCCTATAGACAGCATGGTAACCACATGCTCACAGCTTCTAAAGTCCCGCGTGCTAGGGGTAGTTACGTTGTCAGTGTCGGACACGGCACGAGATTCAGAAGGAAGAGGGGGGCTGATACGGGACCGCCGTACTACCAAATCAAACATCCTACTGATGGATCAATGTGGATGGGTTCAATGTTTACGTATAATATTGAAATGTCTTTGAGTGATGTTCAAGATGGTTTATCGAACACGGTAGCTTTGTCGGAGGCGTTGTTAGCAGAAAGAGGAGATGACAAGGTGTGGCGAGGCGATGTTCTTAATGATGAGGGGTTGCCATATTTTTCAACGTATCAACATACTCCCAATTCAACTAAATCAGATTGGCTTAAACCTTACGCTGGCTGGAATGAGATTGCTTGTTCTGCGACACGAAATGCTCCGTGTACCGATGGACCTGGATACAAGTGGGATGATTGTCAGGCTGCCCGCAGTTTTCATATCGGCGGCGTTAATGTTGTTATGGGGGACGGTTCGGTAACTTTTATCAATAACAACATTCGTTGGAGTGAATGGGGAATTCTTTGCTCAGCATGGAGTCAAGGAAGATCGCCAGTTCCAACTGAGCATAAATAGAGTGGTGTTTTGGCTATATGTTATAGTCTGTATAGAATTGTAGTGCATTTTTCTCGTGAGGTGTTTATGTGGGGGTGAAGTCTAACCCTCATAGTTGCCTCGTGGTGAATTTACAAAAACTTTGCAAATGGAACATGACAAAGAGACATTATTAGTTTCGCCGAATACTCAAATTAAATCGAGATGTTCTTGGTGTAAATTTGGTTCGATGGGTTGGTTTCTCCTTTTGGGGTTGATAATACTCGGTGTTGGCATTTTGGTTGAAATCGACGTTGTGGACAAACGGACACTCAATATGATTTTATATCGTATTGATCCGCGTTATTGGTCATTTTCATTAATTCCGGTTTTGTGGGGTTTGGTTTGTTGGTTTGTTGCAGATTTTGCAGGCTATTTCAGTATCATCCGCAAAATACGGGTTTGGATTCGATTGGTAATAGCATTGGCAGTATTTTATGGAGTAGCGGTTCTTTCATGGGATTGGTCTTTTCAAAAACTTGGGAGAGAGTTTTATTTTAGTATCTATATCGCCTATGTTATTGGTCCCACTGCCAATTATATGGCTACTGGAATTTGGGATTGGAAGATGTTTATTATGCCGGTTTCGGCCTTTGCTACGGTTGCGTTCCTTTTGTATATTACTATAAAAAACAGGAGAAAAAAATATGAAAAATAAGATGACATCACAAGCATCAAAGAAATTATCGGAAGAGCCTTTATGGAAATTTGGCGCAACTACGTGGTTGCTGGTTGTCGGCATCGTATTGTTGAATATTGGTTGTTTTTCCAAATTGTCTATTTTGGATATGTTTTTTGGCGGGATATTTAACTTATTCGATTTCCGAACATGGGCTTGGTGGTATTTCGTTATTATCGTCGCCGTTTTTGTCTGCTCGATTCGTTGGTATTTGCTTTACCAGAAGTATATTGATGATGACTTTGACCCAACAAGTTCGGAAGAAGCGAAATGTTTTTGCTTGTTGAGCGGAATACTGACGCTTCTTGTAGTTATTTTCGTTTTTCTACATCGGTTTTCGCTTTTACAGTACTTTTATCAACCGCTATATTCATGGTTTGGATTTGGTATCGTTACGTTTGCTGCGTTTCTGATTTTGATACTACTTCTTGCTATTGTTGGTTTGGTAGTGTATTGGGCATGGAGATGGATTGATGTTTTATTGGAGAAATAAAATGATGGTAAAACTTACAACCGTTTCACTAAACATTGTCGTACTGTTCTTCTGTTTTGGTGAATTATCTGCATTGGAACAAGAACCCATATTGCCGCCAAGCGGTAGTGCTTTTGAACTTTTGAGTAAGGCAAAAATTTCAACGGTTTCGGAACATGAAATTGATGAGTTATCGACAGAGGACTCAAAAAAACACACGGACGATGGTTATCTTGCCAATCCAGGTGCGGTGGATTGTTTTGATGCATTAGGTTATCGTTATACTGGAGGACGCTATAATAACGACTTAATGCGTTTTCGATTGCGTTGCCCACTCAAGATAAAGCCCAACAAAAAATATCCGCTTATTGTCTGGTTTCACGGGCGAGGTGAAAGCGGCAACGATAATGAGCGGCAGCTTTCTCATATCCATTATGCACTTCCGTCCCTAGTTGGTCAGAGGAGCCTTGACTTTTTCATGCTTGTTACGCAGTGTCCTAAAGACAATCAATCTTGGCAAAATTCTGTTTCGCAAGAAGGTAAGGGTGATGCGCCCTTTACGATAGCAACGGAGATTTTTGAACATATTCTTGGAGAGTACCCGATTGATAAAACAAGAATTTCAACCTTTGGCATGTGTAGCGGCGGTGCGGCTTCTTGGGCGTTTGCGCGAAAATATCCTGAATTGTGTTCCGCCATTGTGGCTATTTCAACAACACCGCCTCCAGAACTAACCTTCACGAATTTTACAATTTCCGCTTATCACTGTACGGGAGATGATGTTCCAATTCAGCCGATGCGTGATTATGTAAGACAAATCAATCAAAGCGGAGGTAACGCTCATTTGACAGAATTTGACATCGAAGCACATGACGCATGGATGCCAGCGTTGTCCCAAGATGAAGTTATTGCTTGGATGGTTATGCAACAGAAGAACTCTCTCTTTTCGCCGCCTCCGGGTGTTGTTGTAGAACAGTTACTTTGGAGGCAGGTATTTTTTTATTTTGGTTTGCCGATTTGTTGCTTATTGCCGTTTCTCATAATCAGGATAAGAAAAAAGACGAGGAGATGTATCGACTACGGTATATCTCAGTAGGCAAGACAAACAGCGAAATTTGCGTGAATGGTTATACTCAAGCTGTTTTGAAATTTCTACAGCTGAACACGCAAGCGTAGCATCGCGAAGCGGTTGTTCGGGGGGCGAAGCCTACCGCCCATACCAGCCTCGGTATACAAGGTTTTCAAAGCAACTTTAAATAGCATGTTTACTCTTCGTTTAATTTTGATCTGTGCTTTTGTTGTGCAGGTGTTTCAGCTCAATTTTTCGTTAGCGTCGGAAGAATTGCCCGTATTGCCCACAGTCAAATATGGGCAATTGGAATTATTGAGTAGAGCTAAAATATCAGAAATATCAGCGCAAGAAGTTACCAACATCGCAAAAGAGGAATCAAAAAAGCATTCGGATGATGGTTATCTTGCGAATCGAAAAGTGACAGAATGTTTTGATGCGTTTGGTTGTCGATATACGGGCGGACAATACAATAATGAATTGATTCATTTTCGGTTTAGAAGTCCGTTAAAAATTGTTCCGGGTAAGAAGTATCCGTTGATAGTTTGGTTTCATGACGCGGGTGAAAGCGGTAACGACAATGAACGCCAACTTGCACATCTTAATTATGCATTTCCGTTTTTTGCTGGTCCCGACAACATTGATTTTTTCATGCTTGTTACACAATGTCCATCGAATAATCGTTCTTGGACGGCATCAAAATCTCCTGAAGGTAAGGGCGATGCTCCGTTTACTATTGCAGCGGAGATATTTGAACAAGTTCTCAAAGAATTCCCGATCGACCAAAAACGGATTACGACGTTCGGCATGTGTAGCGGCGCAGAAGGCGCAACGATGCTCCTCAAAAAATATCCCGAGTTGGTCTCGGCAATTGTTTACAGTTCTGCGTCAGCACCGGCTCAAACAATAAATGATGTCCCGATTTGCTCTTTTCATTGTACGCATGATCCTAATGTTTCAATTGATGGAATGCGTAAGTACGTGCAAGATGTTAATAATGTCGGTGGTAACGCTCATTTGACGGAAGTTGATTCACGATCACACGACTCTTGGGGAGCGGCGTTATCCAAATATAAAGTAATCGCGTGGATGACTGCTCAAAAGAAAAATTCGCTATTGTCGCCGCCGCCTGGAATTTTTTCACTTGGTTGGTCGTGGCGGCAAGTTTTTATTTATTTTGGTATTCCGCTTTGTTGTCTGGTTATACTTTTTGTTGCACGGTTACTTATACTTTTTATTGCGTGGTTATGGAGGGGGAAGGTAGTTTAATTGCTAAAAAAAATAGTCGAAAAATTGGGTAAAAGAGGTGTTTTACCGTTTGTTTGTTTCTGGTTGATTTGTACCAGCGTAGTTGCGTGGCGGTGTTGTTATGATTTGAAGGTATATTTTGGCGGGGAAACATTGGTTTATCGCTTTGTATCGCAGAGCGGGTATGATTATTTGTTGCACCTACCGGTAGGTTATACAGATTTCGGACAAGCGCGTCCGCTTATGGTTTTTCTGCATGGTGCGGGGGAAACTGGCAAGGATGTAGAAATTTTAAAACATGTTGATCCTGTTCACTATGCCAAAGGTAATGTTCCGGTGAAAGATTTTCCGTTCATTGTAATAAGTCCAATGACACCGCAACACGGTTGGCAACCTAAACGGGTTGTACAATTGTTAGATGAGATATTGGCGGACGAAGGGAAACGTTGGAATATAGATAGGTCACGGATTTATTTAACTGGGCTGAGTATGGGCGGTTTTGGTACATTCAAGACGGCTTGCGAATTTCCCGAACATTTTACTGCAATTATTCCAGTAGCGGGTGGTTGTGAAGTTGAGCATGCCGCCAAATTGAAAAACGTACCAACTTGGGCGTTTCACGGCGACGCTGATAATGTTGTCCGTTATGAATGTTCGGCGGACATGATCAAGGCAATGCAAGTCGCTGGTTGCCGAGAAGCAAAATTAACCACATTACGCGGAGCCGGTCACGGAATAATGAAAAACGTTTACACAAAACCAGAAACTTATCAATGGCTTCTAAACACAAAACCGCAAAAAAATTATTCGCCATAACGTAGAGGTGCCATTCTGAACCGCAAAATTTATCTGCGGGGCAATTCGGTAACTCTATTAAAATGAAAAACAAGGAAGCCTGAAACGCATGGCATAGTTGTGCGAAATTAAACTACACATCAAAACGAATCTCAAAGTGAGAGGAGTACGAATACTTCGAACGGCTGTAGTGTGTCTATGTATATTCATTTTTCGTTTGTATCTCTTTGTACTGCCAGTATAGCGTTGATCAATATTGCTCCTCCACCTTCCGTCAATTCAGGATGCGGGCTAAACAATATCACATGACCTTTTCCAAAACTGCCCGCGACAATTGCCGGAGTTTTCGGCATTGTTCCTTGTTGAAAATGATGTTGATAAATATCCGATAAATAAGTCGCTAATGTCAAAAAATCCGGTAATTCTTTGATTCCTGCTTCAATAAAAATCGGACCGTTAATATAATTCAAATGCCCTTTGTTTAGTTGCGAAAAAAGTTGTTTTCCGTTGAAAGAGTATTCGATTTCCGCTTGACCACTTCCTAATTGTCTTTGCTCTAACATTCCCAATCGCGGAGATAATTCTTGAGAATGGTTTGTTTTGACATTGACAAGTCCTAAAAATCTTTCAAAAGTCGATGATGCCAAAAAAGCACCGGCACAAATTCCAACATAGCCGCCGCCCGTTTGAACAAAATCCCGTATTGCCTCTTTACCGTCGCGTCCTATCGCTTCCGCCATCTCGTTGGAAAGACCGCCGGGAACAATAAAAACATGATAATTGATTAGTTTTCCTTGCCGAATCTCTTCAACATTTATCGATTCGCAACAACATTGATGTCTGTTAAGAATTTCCGCAACAGCATTTCGGGAACCTTCCGTAACTCCTTTGTCATGATAAATGGCAATCTTCATTTTTGTTAAATCATTGTTTTTGCAATTTTCAATCAATTCATTCGCAAATTGATTCAGCATACTTTCTTCGTCAACAAGAGACGGCAAATGATTTTCTTTCCGTAACGCATCAATTCGTTCTTTAGAAAAATAATAAATGTTGATCGAATATCCCGCTCTGCCGATTGTTTTTTCGTTGCGCAAAAAAGCGTATTCATTTTTTCGGTTAAAAATATTATTGACGTTCACGGCATACCAACCCGGTTTAAGCGTTGCGTAAATATTCGTTGACCCGCCTTCTTGAGGAACATTGCCGTCATATTTTATTTTTGTATTTTCAAGCGGCATTGTTCCGAATAATGAAACTTTCAAAGGACGGAAATCAGAATGTTGTCTTTGCCATTTTTCCAAATAATAAACGTCTTGTCCCCAATCAAGATCGCTTCCCAATAAATACTTGCCGCCGTTTACTGCACCGCCGACAAATTCGTTGAAATAACTCATGCAATGCGGAAAGACAAGTAAGACGCTAACGATCATCCAGCATGTTAATATTGTTACGGATACTTTTGATAAAATTCGCGGATAAGGAAATCTCGTTTTATTTTCATTGCTTTCAAAAATAATTCCGATTCGGCTTGTCCAAACAAACAGGAACGGAAGAATCGGCAAAAGATAACGCGAATGAATCGAAAAACCGTCTTGCGAACTAATCAAAACAAGAATAAGCAAAAACGGTATCAAAAGTACGGATTCATTCAAAAAAGTGAATTGATATTGTTTGTGAAAGAGAAACAGAAAAACAGACGCGAGTAAAAGTATTTGAAAACCAATCGGCGTTTTGAGAAAAAATGCGTAAAAATAATAATACCAATATCCGTGTTCCGACCATGTTCCATTTTTATAAGAAGGAATGCCGCGTTCAAAATCATATTTTTGAACGTCGATTCCATAAAGATAATCTTGTGGCAACGGAACGGGAACAACGCCGATCCAAGAATCCGCAAAACGGTTTTTCTTTTGCGGATCATTTGCTTGACCTGTGAAAGGTTGAGAAACAAACGTATAATTTTTTAGCGGACGAAATGTTCCGTTGAAATTATAAAACAAATTAAGAACCAAAATTGCAATGATGAAAACGGTTAATAATTTTCCAAATTGTCTGAAAA
>JAIRWK010000025.1 GCA_031268995.1 Planctomycetaceae bacterium | reverse complement strand
GCTTCTGTTTGTATTCCAGCCAATCATAAAAAACTTTTTCAAAAACTTTTTCAACAAATCCAAAATCAAAAATTTCTTTTTGATTTTCTTGATTGTTTTGTTTAGTTTCGTTTAGTTTAGTTTTATGTTGTGTGTCAGAAACTGTGTCAGAAACTGTGTCAGAAACTGTGTCCGAGGGACACAGTTTTAATGCGGGTAACACTTTTAATGTGTATTCCGTATTTAACCGTCTGCCGTTTCCCGACTTAAAATCAATTAAACCTTTTTGCTGCAGAATATTTCGCGCTCTAATCATTGCCTTTCTACCCATGCCGGCATCCAACGCCAAATATTCACCTGATTGATTAAACGGATTCTTCCAACGTAACGAGTTCGCGGTATTTAGTAATGCAAAATAGACCGCCTTCTCGTTGGGTGTGAATGAATACTCCTTATTCAATGCCCAGAATTGATTTATTAGCTCGACGTAGTTCATTTGTTAATCGCTGTTACAATTTTTTGGGACTGTTGGGACTTTTGAGACTTTTGGGATGTGACTTCCAACTCTACTTTAATATTTATTTTAGTACTAATTGTTCATTATCGTCCATTTCGTAACAATCCGGGCAATAATGTTTGTTTTCCGAGATATACCATCCGCTGTCATCCGCAGCTTCAATTGCGTTATTCCTGTCCGAATGTCCCTGTTCATTGCAGACGCATCCGCATTTATCGCAGGTCATAACGTAGCATTTTTCTTCTGTTATCATCGTGAAAGCTCATTTAAAAGTGAATCGGCTATCAAAACGGCTTTATGTGCGTTTTTATCGCTTGCTTCTTGTTGCGACAACTTACCGCTATCTACCAACGCAGCAATATATTTATACCGTTCGGGATTGCTTAATAAGCCTTGTAATGCCAAGCCTGCAAAATATTCGCGCTTGGTTAACCCGATACTTGTTTGTATTTCATACGGAGGCTCTTCTCTTGCCGCCCTGTTTTCCGAAAATTGCAGCATCGGTTGCGCCGCTTCGTCTCCTAACTGTTTTGCTGTTTTCATATCACTATTTCTATTTTTAAATTTATTTAATCAGTAAAAATCATTCCGTTTAAGTCCCCAAATTAAGCCCCAAATCATTGTCGGGGGGCTTTTGGGGTTAATCGGATTAAACTTCAATAATGGCAATATTCGGCGCAATTTCCCGGATTTGCTCCAACTGGTCGTCAATCACTTTATCTCGGATATCCTCCGTCGTTTGGTTTGCTCCCGGAGAAAGCAATACAAACGAAACACTACGCCCGTCGATTTTTGCAAAGGTTTCAACCTCTACTGTTTCGGCCGGCATACCTTTGAAAATAGGCACTTTCAATGTGAATTTATCCGGCAAGTTTGAATTAACCGTTTGAATAAATACATCCGACTTGTCGCCGCTTTCCTTAAAGCTGCGTTCGATTGAGTTGTTTACGTTTGCCGTAAAATTCATCAGGGACGTAACCAAATTCATGTTTATACCCTTGTCGGGGAAAAACGCACGGTTCATTTTGAAAAACATGCCGAGTTCGGCGGGAGACCATGATTTGCCGGAATTAATGCCGAACTCAATGAATTTCGGATGTAATTCCAACTTGCCGGACACAATACCAAGTTGGTATTCGTCATCTTCGTTGATGTGCAAGGTCAAAGTTATTTTCTCGCGGTCAACAATCAGATGCGAACGTTCCTGAGTGAACTGTCCTGTTGCGACACGTTTTGTCAGGTATTCTACCGGAACGCCTATAACGCCCGATAACTTTGTTTTAACAGGAGCTTTCGGCTCAAGTTGCCTTACCGCCGCGCCCTCTCTAATCACTACTTCGGCAGTGTTTGTTCCTGCCGGAAAATTAATGGCAAATTTCTTCGCCTCGTTTGATTCTAATGTTTGCATAAAAAATTATTCTTTTAAATCATTAATACTAAATATTATAGCCTTGCAATAATGCAAAACGCTCTCACCGTCATGTTCTACAATATCGAATGTCGCATGTGGAATATTCGTTTTGTAAGTCCATGAATAGTAATCGCCATCGGGAGCTTTCACGGTTTCATCACACCAAACGGCTGCAATTGAATTACGGCAATTTGCTTTAACATTGTCGTGGTATGTAAGCATTGTTCTGTGTTTCCCGTCAAGGAATTTCTTAAAATCCCTGTCGAACCAAAATGTTTCACCCTCCCAACACGGTAATTCTTCCGTAGCGACCTTGCCGTTTTCGGGGTAAAGGAAATAACATAAATCATCGCTTCCACCCAGCACAACAGCCAAACCGCTTTCAACCAAAACGGGATAATATTCTTCCGGAATGCCGCGGTTATATTCAATGCCGTTTAACTTTTCTGCTAATTCTTGTGCTGTCATGACAATTAATCGTTAGTGCCGTTTTTTCTCGCAATCGAAAAAATTGTCGGTTGCAACTCATCTACCGTTGCCGGACGCGATTCTATCAAATCGCCTTCCGAATTGTAGTATCCGACCATCCTTTCTTCCATATCCACGAATTTGTAGCAGATTTCTTTTACGTATTCGGCTTTTTTCCGAATGTTTGAGACCAACTCGCGTCGGCGCACAATTTTCGGGTCAAGCACACTTTTGAAATGCCGTGCGGATGCTTTCTTTTCGTCTTCGACTTCATCGATTTCGATTGAAAGGTTTGCAAGATTTTCTTTGTGTGTTTGAAGTTCCTCAGGGCTATACGGTTTTGTATAACCCTTTTCTTCTACTTTGTCGCAGTTGTCTTTCAAAAACGACTCTCGCTCCTGTTGATTCAGGTAGCCTTTTCCAATACTTTTGTTCATAAAAAA
>JAIRWK010000001.1 GCA_031268995.1 Planctomycetaceae bacterium | reverse complement strand
ATGAGAAACTGACCAACCTGTAGCAAGCGATACAACAACTTTAACGCGGTCGGCTTCTTTGCGATCTCGTAGCGTTCGGTGCAACGCCTTCAATGAGGCAATTTGCCGAGATGATAACTAATAATTTGCCATAAAATGACTCCCCTAACAAGAATGATTTGCGAAGTATAACAATTTCATAATTTCAAAGCAAGAGGAATTTCATTGTAGCTACGGTATAGCATCGCGAAGCGGTTGTTCAAGGGCGAAGCCTACCGCCCATACCGGCTTCGGTATAAAATTCTCTTCTGCAATTTCGCAGTCGAGAAGTATTATACTCAAGCTGTTTTGAAATTCCTGAAGCTGGACACGCAAACGCAATAACGTAAAGCGGTTGTTCAGGGACGAAGCCTATCGCCTTACCAGCTACGGGTATATGTTTTCTTATTGTTGGTGGGTTTTGGAATCTGTAATTTCGATTGTGATATTTCCGCCGTTTTCGGGGACGGTTATCTTGACAGGTGTACTTTCGAGATTACCCCACTCCGCCGGAACAATTTTAGGCATTGCCGCAATCTCAGCCTCAACCTTTTCACGATAAGCATTGACCTCATCAATACTCATTTTACCAAGTTGTTCATTGGACAACTCGGAAGCAACTTTGGGAGTGTAGGTAATTATTACCTTGTAAGCCGTAGGCGGAACGCCAATTTTTTTATAAGTATTGACGGAAGTTTCAAATTTTGCAACTCCGCTATTATCCGTGAATCCAACGACGTTATAAGCCGCCGCCGATTCGGATACCATTGCCAACGCTGCGTTTTGAACGGGTTTTCCTTCGTTAAGCAACTTTATATTAAAGTCAACTAATTTTTGTGGAAACTCTTCCGGCACTTTTTGCGACGAACAACCCACCGCAAACAAAATAAACACGATCATTATACCGAAGCCGGTACGGGCGGTAGGCTTCGCCCCTGAACAACCGCTTCGCGATGCTACGCTTACGTGTCCAGCTTCGGGAATTTCAAAACATCTTGAATATAAACTTGCAAATTTTTTCATAATTAAATGGTTATTGTTAATTGTTTATACCGTAGCCGGTAAGGCGATAGGCTTCGCCCTTGAACAACCGCTTCACGTTGTTACGCTTGCGTGTCCAGCTTCAGGAATTTTAAAACGGCTTGAGTATATGAAAGCACGACACAATAATAAAATTTCTATTTTTCTCCGTCCCGTTAGGGACGAAATGTTGGTAGAAAATAACGTCAAAAATATTTTGCGTCCCGTATGGGACGCGATGTGAATTTTATTCAACAGTCTGAAAAAGCATCACATTCCGTCCCATACGGGACGGTGTTTTTTAATTATGCATTTTCTACCAACATATCGTCCCTAACGGGACGTGAAATATTCTTTACATTATTTTTTATCCACATTCCGTTTATACGGAATGTGGAAAATATTTATTATTAATGTCGTGCGGTATAGTTATTTAATCGTACAGTTACGATTATACTGTAGCTACGATGAAATTCATCTTTTTGAGACAGGATTGTCAGTATACAATAAAATCATGTATATCCTGTTAAATCCTGTCAAAAAAATAAAAACTGAATTTCATAGTGCTATGAGTATAACTGCCCATTGTAAATCAACACAGTTTTTACATCACATCACGGAATCGAAGCCGCTTCGCTGCCGATGGCGGAACCTAACGCGCCCCAAACTCCCCAATGCGAAATGCCGCTTTCTTGATTATCTTTCAAGATAGCAGTTGAATCGGTTTGTCCGGGTGTGATTGCGTTAATTGATGCGGAGATCATGTGAACCGAAGCATCGCCAAACAAACAATTGACACCAGCCGGATGTTGGCTTGATGGAGTGTTGACTATTAACCTGTCTCCCCAATCAGCTCCCGCACAACATGCCATATTGGGTGCTAAAATTGTCATGAGACCGTTATTACTTACATCACCATTACCCCATTGAATTCCCGGACTGTTACCAGCGGCAGTGGCTGTCGTAGCAATCTGTGCGGTAATACATTCCTGTCTTGTTGCAGCATAAGTGTCCGTCCATGTTGAAATCCGAACAGCACCGGCTTTAGGATTTGTCGATGAATATTGTTGACGTGCCGCTTTGAGACCAACTCGCTCCGACATGGCAATTGTATTGGAGAGACCATCTGAAATACCCGCCATTTCTTTGAATGAGTTTTTTAACCCCAAAAAACCACGTGGACAATCCACTCGTGCATCATTGCTTGTATCCGCCACACCTCCTCTGACCGCTACATCTCCAAACATTACGTGATAGTTATTTCGACCATAATAATTGGTTGCCGCAATTGGAACTTCGCCGGAGTTTGACGGGCAAACTAAACCGGAAAGAGTTAAGTTGACAGTTACAGCCGGCCATCCTTCATAACCTATTGCGCCCGTGGCATTCACAAAGGCATCGTAAAGTGCCGATTGCTCAAAAAACGGACACAATACAATGAGTGTGCCGAATTTGTGCTGGTTTGCACTAGGTGCGGTGTGAATTTTTTGCATACCTGACGGCAAGTGATTATTGGTGTCGTGGAAGTTGTGAAGTGCTATACCGAGTTGTCTGAGGTTGCTGCTGCATTTTGCGCGTCTTGATGCTTCGCGTGCCGCTTGTACTGCGGGCAAAAGCAGCGCAATCAAAACCCCAATGATTGCAATCACAACCAAAAGTTCAACAAGTGTAAAAGCCAAAAAACCAAGACAGGGTTTAGGAGAAAGCCCAATAGAATTATCGTTACAAAAATTCGCAACTCGCGAATATTCGCTTCCGAAATTAAATATTCGCCCCCCCCCCCCCCCGTTTGCCGTAATTGCCCAAATTAACATTGGGCGTAATGTCAATATTTACATTGACTTCTGCATTGTACAAATTTAACGTTAAATTTGTC
>JAIRWK010000434.1 GCA_031268995.1 Planctomycetaceae bacterium | reverse complement strand
TCGCCAGAATCAGCTCCGTCTTGAACTCCGCATGCAAACAAGCAAAAAATGTTACAAACGTCATAAAAAACGTATTCGACAAACCAAATAAATCCCCACTGAACGACTGAATAGTTACAGAATAACTACTATTGACGAAATTTGCCCGCCTAAATGTTCAAAAAAGACGAAAATTGCCCAAAATTGTTTCAAAATGATACAATTTGGTTAAATTTCTGGGGGCGGCTATTGCGATTCACAGTAAAAAAAATCAGCACGCAGATAACGCAGATTTTGAAAGATGATCACAGATCGGATTCTGTTTTCTGATCTCGCGAATATCTCGCCCCAATCTGCGTCGTCTGCGTGCTGATCCTTAATGGTGTTTTCCGGAAGAAATTCTCTAAAATTCTTTTGATTCAATCCAACTCATTAGTTTTCTGAGTTTTCGACCAACTTCTTCTAGTTGGTGTTTTCTTTGCAATTCTCTCATTCGTTTGAACCTCGGCGCGTTTACTTTGTTTTCCAGCAACCATTCGCGGGCAAATTCTCCGGTTTGGATTTCGTTTAGGATTTTTTTCATCTCCTTTTTCGTCTCCGGCGTTATGATCCTTTTGCCCCGCGTGTAATCACCAAACTCGGCAGTATTTGAAATACTGTACCTCATGTAATTCAAACCGCCTTGATAAAATAAATCAACAATCAACTTCATTTCGTGCATACACTCAAAATACGCCATCTCAGGTTGATAACCCGCCTCAACAAGCACCTCAAACGCATTCTGAATAAGAGCCGAAACACCACCGCAAAGCACAACTTGCTCGCCAAATAAATCCGTTTCGGTCTCCTCTTGGAATGTTGTTTCAATAACGCCGGCACGTGTTCCGCCAATCCCTTTCGCATAAGCCAAACCGATCTTGCGTTCCTTGTCGCCCGACCCCTCGCCCAACGCGATCAAACACGGAACTCCGCCGCCCTTGACATACTCACTGCGAACAAGATGACCCGGTCCCTTCGGCGCAACCAAAATTGCATAAACCCCCGTCGGAATATTAAACTGACCAAAATGAACATTGAAACCATGCGTTGCGACAATAATATTGCCGGACGAAAGATTCGGACGTATCTGCCCCTCAAAAATATCCGCCTGCAACTCGTCCGGCAACGCAAGAACTATAACATCAGACCTCTTGACAGCCTCCTCAACCGTAACCGGTTCAAATTTATCTTTAACCGCTAAATCATAATTGGCAGAACCCTTACGCTGCCCGACAATCACCTCAAGACCACTATCACGCAAATTCTGCGCATGCGCATGACCTTGAGAACCATAACCAAGTACCGAAATCACTTTCCCTTTAAGAACAGAAAGATCGGCATCCTTTTCGTAATAAATTGTTGCTGACATTTTTTAATTTTTTTAATTTTGTTTTTGTCAAACCGAAAAAATCTTTTCCCAAAAATCACAATTTGGAGAATTTTTTTACAAGGGGCGTGATTATAATTGTAATTTTAGTTCTACACAAGGGCGACCGATTTCAGGGAAATGCCTAATGTCCTTTCTGCCCCTTGTACTGAAGCTACTTTAAAATTCCTATACCGAAGCCTACCGCCCTACCGGCTACGGTATAAAAAAATCACCATCTATCAAAATCTTGGAATAAACGAGCAATCCAACGCGATCACCCATAAACCCAACATCACAATCAAAAGTAATCCCGCCCAACTTAAAACACTTTGCACAACTATACTTGGCGGTCTTCTGAAAATTCCTTCGTAAGCTAAAAATAATACATGACCTCCATCAAGAGGCGGTATTGGCAATAAATTTACGACGGCTAAATTTGCGCCGATAATACAAAGGAATAACAAATACGCCCCCATTCCGCGACTTACAAAAGAGTACGCGGATTGCACGACCAAAATAGGACCTCCAAGCGCACGCGGCGAAACCGTCCCGTCATAAAACCGCTTCAACGTAACATAAACCGAAAGCGCATACTCAACCGTCTTCGCAAACCCAAGTTGAACCGCCTCGCCAACCCCGTCCGCCGTTACCGTTGCCTTCAACTCCATCAACAATAACCCGCGATCCGCACGACAATACTCCGACGAATCATAAATATCAACTTGAAATAATTCATCAACACCATCAGGTTTGATCACTTCAAATTGAACAGACAATTTTTTTGCATCATCCTTTTTCGTTGCCTCATTTTTTGCCGTATCATCGTTGCCCGCCGTCGTCTTGCCGTCAACATCAGTATTGTCCTCATAAATATTGTCCTCTGTAATCGCACGTTGCAACATATAATCCAAAACATACGGCAACCCGACACGTTTGCCAATATCATGAAAAACCACGCCGTCATCCTCAACATAACTAAACGAATTTTTGCTAAGCAACGGAACACTGTTAACCAACTTCACCGAAATAACCTTGCTGCCAATCGGTATCAACTTCGCCCGCTCCGAAGCCTTCGGCAAATAACCAACAACAACCGGCTCAATGTCCCAAGCTAAACCCAATGCCGTACTGCCAAGCGGGTCTTGCATTGATAAAAACGAAATTTGAGGAATTGTCCGCGTCGGTTGCAAATCAACAACCACCGTTTTAATATTGTCCTCAACCCGCCGATGTTGCCCCGCAACTTCAGAAACCGTTTCTATCTTGTCAAATGTTTCCGTCGTTTCCGCTGAATTTTTCACGTCTTTTGCCGTTTCAGCCGTTTCGGTAATAAGAGGCAACTCGTTGTTTTTACGAACTTTCAGACGCACACTTTTTTGTCCGGCGTTGACTTTTTGCAAAACGATATAAGCTAACTTCAACGGATCAAAATCCTCAACATCATCAACCGCAATAATCACATCCCCAACATGAATACCCTTTTTCGCCGCATCCGATTCAGGATGCACCGACACAATTTCGCCCATCTTAAACCGCAATCCAACTTCACGCACCGGAATCGCCGGAATTGTAACTTTAATTTGGTCAACAACTTCGTTGTCGGTATTTTTTGGCAAAGTTGTTGCGGGTTGTGTTTGTGCCGGTTCGGTTTCGTCGCGGACAAAAGTCATCTCAACCGGTTGTCCCCACTTTTCAAGCGATATATCAAGGTAATTGGCGTAACTTGTAATTTCTTTTTCGCCAATACCGGCAAGCCGTAAATCGCCGTACTTCAATTTGTCCAACGTCTCCTGCGAATAAAACCGCTTCGCGTTGGAATCGATAGGATGATTTATCGCCTTCGACAAATTCAACCGAACACTAGGAACAAGCCCCATCATCGGCGCAATATCATTCGGACGTTTTCGCGGTTTAAATTTCTTCGTAATAGTTTGCTCTTCGCCGTTGACCTCCCGCGCAACAACAACATCCACACCACCCGCACCGCCAACCGCTGCCATGTTTACATCCATGAACGCACGAACCGTGTTACCATTGATCGATTTAATTTTGTCGCCCGTCTGCAACCCCGATTCCCATGCCGGAGAACCCGGTACAACATTGCCTATCACCGGCGCAGTATCAATAACACCATAAAGATACGCAGCCGCCGCACACGCAACCGCAAAAATAAAATTCATCACCACACCAGCAACAATAATCGCTAACCGTTGCAAAACGGTCTTGGACAAATAACTGTCCCGCGCAAAAATCGCGTCGTGCAAAGATTCCGCCGACCGCGTTTCGGTTTGAGATGCCGCGTCCGCAAAATGTTTTTTGAAATTTTGCGATTCGTCGGATAATTGCGAAGTTTGACCGTTTTGCAATTTAGCGCGTTCAAGCTCCGCCCGCAATTCACCCGGATTGTCCTCTTGTCCGAGCATTTTGACATACCCGCCAAGCGGGAATAAACCCAAACCGTATTCGGTGTCGCCCCATTTGAACTTGAAAAATCTTAGCCCGTAAAAATCGAACCAAATATAAAATTTTTCACATCTGACGCCGCATAACCTTGCAACAATAAAATGTCCGAATTCGTGTACGATAATTAGCGCATTTATTCCGGCAATAACCAGCAGCACTTTTATTGTAACGTTAATAATTGTTTCCCCAATTGTGGGTTGTATATTTGCGATTCCCAATAGGGTCATTGAGATATCCATTTTTCGGTCTCCTTTCTTGCCCATGAATCGAGTTGTAATAATCTCGAAAGCGTGGGACGTTTTTCAAAATTGTGATTCTCCAAAATGGAGATACATGCGTTAACAATATCGCGGAACGGTAAATCCCCATTCAAAAACGCGCTTATCGCAACTTCGTTCGCAGCGTTGACAACGACTCCCGTCGTGCCGCCCTTCTCCGCAACCACATACCCAAGCGAAATCGCCGGAAATCGCTCAACATCAGGTACATAAAATGCAAGCGTAACATCGCCCGCCCAGTCAATCGAACGAACCGATAACCCAAAACGATCAGGATAATGTAACGCCAAATTGATCGGAATACGCATGTCAGGACAACTCAATTGCGCAATCGTTGAACCATCTATAAATTGCACCATCGAATGGACTATCGATTGCGGATGAATAAGCACCTTAATCTGTTGCGGCTCAAGATCAAAAAAATACCGCGCCTCAATTATTTCAAATGCCTTGTTCATCATCGTCGCCGAATCAATAGTTATTTTTTTGCCCATCTTCCAAGTCGGATGATTGAGCGCATCCTCAACCGTTACCCTCTCAAGCTCACCAAACGTTAAATTCCGAAAAGGACCGCCGCTTGCAGTGAGGGTGATATTTTCGATTCCTTTTTGCGGGTCAGTATTGGCGGTGTTATTTATATCGGGATTCATCAACGAGTTAGGATAATTCCGCATTTGCCAACTCTGCAATGCTTGCCATACTGCGCTGTGTTCGCTATCAACAGGAATGAGATTTGCGTGATTTTGGATTGCGAGCTCTTTTATGACTGAACCGCCGGAAACGAGAGATTCCTTGTTCGCCAATGCCACAGTTTTACCGGCTTCGAGAGCCGACCAAGTTGATGTTAAACCGGCACAACCGCTAACCGCCGAAAGAATTATATCTATTTCAGATTCACGGACAAGTTGGCAAAGCGAATCGTGTCCGTAGAATACTTTCACTTCAGATAAAATTTTATCGGGCAAGTTGTCAATAGGAGTCCGATCCGCACCGGAATCAGTTACAACAACCCATCGCGGCAAACGCCCGCAATTTTGTTTTTCGCATTCGCATTCGGCTGTTTTATTTTTTTCAATTTGCGCTGCGATCTGCAACAACTGTTCAGCAAGAATATTAGTTTGTCGGTTGACGGACAAAAGCGCAATTTCAAGCGTGCCGTTTGACGACGAAATAACATCGAACGCACTACGCCCAATACTACCGCTTGCCCCAAGAACCGCAACTCGTCTCGTACTACTTGATCCCAACATCACAAAAAAATTTACACTCCCTACACCACAAACCAGTAAACGCAACAGGCTTTGCCCGCAAACAACCGCTTTGCCTTGTTACGTTTACGCATTCAACTTCAAGAATTTCAAAACAACTTCAACTCGAAACACCATTTCACCACAACACAAAAAGACACGAGAATTATCTTTTATTTGTCTATTTGGTCAAGTACCGGTTACGTTACAAGCACATTCCCCAAAATCGATCACACTCCACAAGACCGGACAAAAAAACACAATTCGACTTCATTACTCATGTTACGCACCCGGGTAAAAATTGGGTGAAAATGCACCTCAAAACAGGACTTTTTGTGTAAAAATGCCCTAAAAATAGCCGAAAGCGGTTAGGTTTGGGTTGAATAGGGAAA
>JAIRWK010000353.1 GCA_031268995.1 Planctomycetaceae bacterium | reverse complement strand
GCTGCGCCGCTAACTCCATCGGCAAAGAATAATCGTAATCAGATACCGATGCCGGTACGGGCGGTAGGCTCCGCCCCTGAACAACCGCTTCACGTTGTTGCGCTTGCGCGTTCAGCTTTAGGGATTTCAAAACAGCTTGAGTAAAAAGCATCTTTAAACGTTAATAATCAAACGCTTGCTTTGTCCATTTAAAAATATCAGCACGCAGACGACGCAGATTGGAAAGGACATTCGCAAGATCAGAAAATAAAATCCAGTCCGCGACCATTCTTAAAATCTGCGTTATACCGTAGCCGGTAAGGCGATAGGCTTCGCCCTTGAACAACCGCTTCGCGATGCTACGCTTGCGTGTCCAGCTTCGGGAATTTCAAAACAGCTTCAGTATATCTGCGTGCTAATATTCAAAGTAAAAGTTATCGTTTTTTGTAATTGGAGTATTGTGTTTTTTGATATTGTTGTTGCTGCGGTTGTGGTTGTTGCTGCTGTGGCTGTGGCTGACGTTGCTGTGGTTGTGGTTGCGACGGTTGTGTTTGTGGTGGTTGTGGGTGATAACCTTGCGGGCTTTGCTGTTCATTATTTCCGATGGTTGGGTTTACGATTGTTGCTACGCCGTCAATCAAAACTGTTGTGCCGGTGAGTTTTTTTGTAGTATTTTCGTAACGCCCAAAAATCATTCGCCCTGCACTTGTTTGCAAAACGCTTGTTACAGTTACTTCCACTCTGTCGCCTACGTGTTCGCGCCCGTAATCAATCACGACCATCGTACCGTCATCAAGATAACCAATACCTTGCGTCGGCTCCTCGCCGCTCTTCACAATGTCAACAAACAATCTCTCACCGGGTAAAAATACAGGCTTCATCGCATTTGCCAGATCGTTCAAATTGATCACATCAACTCCCTGAATTTTAGCAACTTTGTTTAGATTGTAATCATTCGTAACAAGTTTGCCCTCCAAGTGCTTTGCAAGAGTAACAAGCCTAAGATCAACCGGTTGCCCGCGAAATTCAGGAAGCTCTGTTTCGTCAATTTGAACATCAACCCCTTTCATTTTTTGCAACCTGTTCAAAATATCCAGCCCACGCCGTCCGCGTGTACGTCTGCCGCGATCCGAACTGTCCGCTATTCGTTGCAATTCGTTAATCGCAAAACGCGGCATTATCAACCTGCTGTCAATTATCATCGTCTCCATCACATCCGCAATACGACCATCAATCACAACGCTAGTATCAAGAACCAACGGACGATTGCCCTTGAGATTTTTTCTGAACTCAACATAAGGAATAATAAACCTGAAATCATCCTTCGTCTGCAAAAGAAAACTCGTGCAAATATAACAAAGCGTAATCCCAATAACAATTATTACATTTGTCTGTTGTGCCGGATCGTTGTCTTGCGGGAACAACGGCGAAATGGCAAAACCAACCGCCGCCGTCAAAAGTAAACCAACAAGCATTCCAAAATAAACAGACGAAAGCCAGTCAACACGCTTTTTCGATATCAACATATCAACCGCAATGATAAACAATGCCCATATTATCATTGCCGGAATCATTATGTAACCGTGTCTCTCCATGTAAGATGTCATCAAAGTATAACCGACACCACTGGAAACCAAAACAAATAAACTGCGAAGTATCAATAAGCCCATAATATTTATTAAATTTAGAGGTTAAAGTAAAAAAATGATAATTGTTACGAAAAATCGCAACAACACCTACCGCTTACACCGAATCCGGTATTGGTAGTAGGCTTCTTCACCTGAACAACCGCTTCACGTTTTTATACCGCAGCCGGTATGGGCGATAGGCTTCGCCCTTGAACAACCGCTTCGTAATGCTACGCTTGCGTGTTCAGTTTCGGGAATTTAAAACAGCTTGAGTATACGCTTGCCTAACGCTTTGCGTTGCAGGTTTACAGCAGCTTCAGGAATTTTAAAACAGCCTGGGTATACACAACAACCCAGCATTAAAATCGGGTCGCATTCTATCACAATTTTTTCTATTGAACATAGGGGGTAGAATGAACTTGTATGCCCCGCGTTAAAGAAATTAGGCGAAAAACCTACCCTTTTACGAACAGTGATATTTTAGGAAACGCCTCGTATATTTTTAAATGAAAAAGGAGACATAAAGAGCATGAGGGACACAAGAGACAAAGCAACCGTTTATATACTCAGGTTACTTTAAAATTCCTGAAGCTGGACACACAAGCGTAGCATCGCGAAGCGGTTGTTCAAGGGCGAAGCCTATCGCCCTACCGGCTATGGTATACTGGTTATGGTACACTTTTAGAAGGACTCATTATATTTTTGTAAATGGTTGGTCAATGAAAGTTGCGGCGGCGTGGTTTTTGTTACTAGTAACATGTCTTCAAATTGTGCATCACAAGTTACAAAAATTTCGGCAGGATTCGGTAATTTTTTTCCGGTTGCGTTTAACTTGCCTGCTAATTTTTGAAACCATTCCATGAATTTGTCCGCTTCCAACCAATCCGCATCACACGCAGAGGGCAAGATTGATGAAAGTTTTAAAATCGCCGCCGAAGTTACAGGATTGCCCACACCGGAATCGATGAAATCGTCCGAAACATGTTCTTGAATCAGTTGCGCAAAATCTTCGCCTAACCCCCACTCTTGCACCAAAAACGCCCCCGCGTCCGCATGAGACCATCCAAAAGATGCATTCTCCAACTTAGAAAGCCGCTGTCTGCTGGTCACTAGATTATTCAAAAATTTCTCGTACTCAATTGGACGATTTTGGGC
This sequence comes from Planctomycetaceae bacterium, assembly GCA_031268995.1. Classification (GTDB taxonomy): domain Bacteria; phylum Planctomycetota; class Planctomycetia; order Pirellulales; family Thermoguttaceae; genus WRKP01. The sequence goes on along the minus strand of JAIRWK010000353.1, from coordinate 16,104 downwards.
AAGAATCGGAACAGCTATATCTTGAAAAAGACCAACGACAAAAATTTCTTCCGGCTCTATTCCTTGAAAATACGAAGCGTAAACCTTGCAAAAAACACCGCGCCGCAACGCATCTTGCAACACCATCCGAAGCACAAACGGACCAACCTTCGGATTCGGCAACATCGCAAACACCGCATTCCACAACACAAAATTCTTAATCGTGCGCATGCAAATCAATGATAACGCCATTTGTACCGCCGTTATTTTATGACGGAAACCGAAAAAAGATGAGTTGGCAAATTTCAAAATTTGCGCCATCAACCCCGGATCTGCCGAAATTGGTATCGCCAATTCCGGCGGTCCATTTTCAGGATTTTTAGCCAATTCCAAAACCTTCGCCGCACTCTGCGGCAACGCCAGAAGTTTGCATCCGCGCAACTCCTGAACAAGACAATCTGGTACAACTATAGACATTTTAAATTGTTTATACCGATGCCGGTACGAGCGGTAGGCTTCGCCCTTGAACAATCGCTCCATTTTGTTGCGTTTGCGTGTTAGCTTCGGTATAATTTTGTTTTAGTGTATTCTCCGCATTTTTTTGAAGTTTGGAAAGATTGATAGTCTTGTTCCAAATATACGAATCCCATGAGGCCAATAAACAAACATCGCCTCACCTATCAACATGTTCCGCTCAACATAATGCGGAATATGATCCTCCGTCCAAAGCCGGCTGTCCTTGCTTTTTGCACTATTATCACCCAACATCAAAAATTGATCACGATCAAGTTGAAACTCAACAACCCGTGTCCTGCCAAGTTTTCCCCAATTTTCAGAACTCGAAAAAAATTTGTGAACCGCACGCTCAAGCTCTTCATACGTGTAAGCGTTGCGAACAATACTAAACGGCGACTCCAATAAATCACAATACGACCGATTCTCATCGTTACACGCAATATAATACATATCACGCCAAACCTTAATATGCTCAACCTCAACCGCCGTATTAATGACACCAATTCCTATCGGCTTCAAATCATGTAATGTCGGTTGTCGGTTACGGTGCAGCGGTGTATTTTCATCGCCTTCACAAAGATTATCGTAACGATTTTTCCCCTCGAAATTCATCTCTTTACCGTCAACAATTAATCGCAACTCCTCATCAATATTGCAAAACATAATTTCGTAATTTCCTTTTGATTTAATTGGAGTTTGTGTTGTTGCCGGTTCGAATAAATTCTCATGGTCAACAATTGAAACCGTTGCAATTCCAGTGTCCAAATTAAGATCACATCGAAAAGTTTTCCCGCCCTTGACAAGCGACAACACAAAAACGCCTTGTGTTTTTTGCACTTTTAAATTAACCGAAACCGCAAGATCACCGACCCAATTCAATCCCATGCCATTTGGATTTTGACGGCAAAAATGTTCATTGCGAGCGTTACCGTTTCGTGTTGTTGTTAGGAAACGTATTTCTTGGTCGGTTGTGATTGTGCCGTCTCTGTTTGGATATTTTACAATTCCGCTGTTGTAGCCGACGAAATCTGTAACGAGTTGCGGTTTCGTTTTTGTCTGCGTGCCGTTGGGCAAACGCTGCTGCCTTAACGCAAACCAATCATCAGATGTCGGCATAATATTTGTATATTCAAGCCAATGTTCCAAATTACTTGCGGTCGAGTCGGTATCAATTGAGAACGATTTGAAATCTGTTGATCTTTTCCATTGTCCGGTCGTGCTGTTATTCCATTTGTCAAACCAACCAATATCATGCAACTCCGAAATCACATAATCGTTATCGTCAACAATGCGAAGCATTGCGAGGAGTTGGGGCAACGGTTTACGTTGAATTTCAAATTTTGTGTTACCGTCTGGGCAAACAAAAATATCGCCATGTTCAATTCGCACCGTTTCGTTTTCAAGACCGATCAATCTTTTGATATAGTTGATTTGCGGTTTGCCCGGATAACGAAACACTGTAACATGCCAACGTCGCGGACTACTGAAATCGAATTGACACTTGCTCACAAAAATACGGTCGCCGTTAAACGCGGAGTAATTTTTATGGTCAACATTGTCATCGCCGAGATACATCGTGTTACGGCATTGCGGGCAAGTGCCGCCAACTACACGCGGTAACGGAATCGGGTTGCCATACAAATCGACCAAATGCGATGAAGGTTGGTCGGCGGATTCTTCGCTGGCGTTGACTTGAAACTGATAACCGCATATTTCGCAAGATATATCTTTGTGTCGTCCCATCAGCGTAGTTGCCATTGAGCCGGTTGGGATCAAGTATGCTTCAGCCAAAAATGCCTTGAGAAAAAAAGCCAACAACAACGCAAAAACAAGCGCATCCACGCATTCGTGAACTGTTCTTGTACTACTTACTTGTTCTGTTGTTTGTTGTGGGGTTGGGTTTTCGTGTTTTGTTTTTTTGTTATTCATAATTTTAGTTAAATGTAAAGTTATGCCGTTGCCAGTGCGGGCAATGGCACTTTGGTATACCGAAGCCTATCGCCCTACCGGCTACGGTATAATTTCGTTTTTAGGTCTATTCGTATGGTGTAAGGATTGTTATTATTTCATTTTCTGCGTTAATTTCAACAGCGAGGTCTCGCGGAGTTTTTCCGTTTTTATCTCTTATTCTTATATCCGCATCTTCGCTAAAAAGATACTTGACAACCGCCCAATTACGCCCCAACACCGCAAGAAATAACGGCGTTTGACCGTTATTATCTTTTGCGTGTTTAAGTTTTCCCTTTTGTTTTTTTTGTTAAACCAAAGCCAAGATGAAAAATAAGTTTCGGCTTATAACGAAGCCGGTATAGGCGGTAGGCTTCGTCCTTGAACAACCGTTTCATGTTGTTGCGTTTGTGTGTTCAGCTACGGGAATTTCAAAACAGTTTGAGTATATTCATTGTTTATTCAATTCGTATTGTCTTATATTCGTGCGGTGTAAGAATATTTATGATTTCATCTCCTGCCCACCAATTAACGTAATCCAATGCTATCCTACCACTGTTATCTTTTATCCTTATGTCCGCATCTTCTCCGACAAGGTATCTAACAATTTCAAAATTACGCTTGCATACTGCTTCAAATAATGGCGTCTGACCAGCGTTATTTTTTGTATTTATGTCTGCGCCTTTCTCAACAAGGATTTTGACAAATTCTAAATTGCCGTAAGTAACAGCACGGAAAATGGGTATTATGTCATTATTTTTCGCATTTATGTTTGCACCTTTCTCAACAAGATATCTAACAATTTCCGAATTGTTACTTCTTTCTATCGCGACAATGAGTGGAGTCTGACCTCTGTCATTTTTCGCATTTACATCTACACCCTTTTCAACAAGATATTTAATAATTTCCAATCTGCTATATTCTACAGCATTAAATAGCGGAGTCCGTCCATTATTTTCTCTTATATTTATATCTGCGTCCATTTCAACAAGATTTTTAATGGTGTCTAGGTTATTATTTGTTACCGCTCGAAATATTGGTGTCTGACCGCCGGCATTTTGGGCATTTATGTCCAGACCTTGTTCAAGAAGATATTTAATAATTTTCAAACAGCCGTAAGTGGCAGCACTAAAAAGATAAGTTTCACCGTAATCATTTTTTGTGGTTATATCAGCACCCTTTTCAACAAAATATTTTAAAATTGGGAGGCGTTCATCACTTGTAGCAGTTAACCAGATGGGAGTTCCTCTGTATTTACTTTTTGCGTTTATGTCTGCGCCTTTTTCAACGAGATATTGGATAACTTCCAAGTTATTATCATATATCGCATGAATGATAGGAGTTTCTTCGCTATTATTTTTTGCATTTACATCCGCGCCTTTTTCAATGAGATATTTAATAATTTGCATATTGCTCGTTTTAACAACGCAAAAAAGAGGAGTATTACCTGCTACAGCGTTTGCGTTTACATCCGCGCCCTTTTCAACAAGATATTTGATCACTTCAAATCTATAGTTAGATGTTGCATTGAAGAGAGGCGTTTTCCCACCATTATTTTTTGCATTTACGTCAAGACCTTTTTCGACAAAATATTTAACGACTTCAAGGTTACCGCTATCTGCTGCATTGATAAGAGGCGTTCCGCCATCATTCATTTTTATATTTACATCCAAACCTTTTTCAACAAGATATTTAACAATCTCAATGTTACCGCCGGATGCCGCACTAAAAATAGGCGTTTTGCCATCATTCATTTTTGCGTTTACATCCGCACCTTTTTCAACAAGATATTTGGCAACTTCAAAATTACAGATAGAGGCTATATTAAATATAGGCGTTTTTCCATCATCCATTTTTGCGTTTACATCTGCGCCTTTTTCAACAAGGTACTTGATAATTCTAAAGTTACGGCTATATGCCGCCCTAAAGAGAGGTGTTTCACCGTTATACATTTTTGCGTTTACATCTGCGCCCTTTTCAACAAGATATTTGACAACTTCAACGTTACCGCCGGACGCGGCATTAAAAAGAGATGTTACGCTACCATCCGTTTTTGCGTTTACATCTGCGCCTTTTTCAACAAGATATTTGACAACTTCAAGGTTGCCGTTATATGCCGCCTCAAAAAGAGATGTTGCGCCGCCATTCCTTTTTACATTTACATCTGCGCCTTTTTCGATGAGATATTGAGTAACTTTCAAGTGATTCCTACTTGTTGCACTAGCGATAGGTGTCTTGCCTCCTTTATCTTTTACGTTCACATCTATGCCCTTTTCAACAAGATATTTAACAATTTCTAACTTGCCCATACCTGCAGCAACATGGAGGGGAGTTTCATCATTATTGTCTTTTATATTTACATCTACACCTTTTTCGACAAAATATTTAACAATTTCCAAATCTTCACCTGCGGCAATGAACATGAGAGCTTTCTTGTTATTCATTTTTTCGTTTATATCTACGATTTTTTCTGAAAGATATTTAACAGCTTCCCAGTGTTTTCTTCTTGCTGCACGAATAATGGCAGTTTCATTTTTGTCATTTTTTACATTATATATGTCAGTTATCCTTGCTCCTTTTTCGACAAGATATTTAACTATTTCCGGTTTACCGCCCAATATTGCATAATAAAGAGGTGTCCCACGTTGATACTTTACATTTATATCTGCGCCCTTGTCCACAACATATTCAACAAATTCCAAATTGCCGCCTGCTATCGCATAATAAATATAGGCTCCATCAGTATCACGTTTCACATCCACAACTGCGCCTTTGTCGATGAGATATTGAAAAATTTCCTTGTTATTTCTATACATCGCGAAAGCGATGGGAGTTCCGCCGTTAATGTCTTTTGCATTTATATCAAGACCTTTGTTAAGAATATACTCAATAATTTTCAAATTGTCCCTCTCTACTGCATAAAACAGACAAGTCTGCCCGATTTTGTTTTTTGCATTTATATCCGCACCTTTTTCAATAAGATATTTAATAGCATCCGAGTTCTTATCCTTAAATGATATTGCACTGAAGAGCAAACTACAACCGTAATTATCTTTTATATTTATGTCTGCGTCTTTTTCAACAAGATATTTAACAATTTCTACGCGATTATTTCTTGCAGCGTCAGTTAAAGGTGTAGTACCGTTATTGTTTTTTATATTTACATCCATACCCTTTCCAACAAGATATCTGACAATTTCAGAGTTGCCTATTGATGCCGCAACGGATAGAGGAGTATCACCGCCGCTGCCTACGGTATTTACGTCCGCGCCTTTTTCAGCAATGTATTTTACAATTTCGGTATGATTATTTCTTATCGCTAATAGTATTGGGCGGTCACCGTATTTATCTTTAACGTTTACATCCGCACCTTTGTCGATAAGATATTTAACAACCTCCAAATTGTTTTTATTCAATATCGAGTAAAGAAGTGGAGTTTTATTATCTTTATCTTTTAAGTTTATATTCGCACCTTTTTCGACGAGATATTTAACAATTGACAAATGCCACAAAGCATCGAATATAGGAGTTCTATCATTATTGTTTTTTGCATTTACATCCAGACCTTTCTCAACTAACAAATATTTAACCGCATCCAAATCACAAGCTGCCGCGAAATGGAGGAGATTGTTACCCAAATTATCTCTTGTGTTTACATCTGCGCCTTTTTCAATAAGATTTTTGACAACCGCCAATTTTCCTTCTTTAGCGGCGACTATAAGTTGGTGGTTAAGGTCTTGAGATTGTTCTTGAGCGCGGGCGGGCAAGAATAATGTTGACAATAATACGGCTAAAAATATTGTGAAAATTATTTTTTGCATGTTTAAGTTTTCCTTTTTGTTTTTTTTGTTGAGTTAGGATTGGTTTTTTTGAAGTGGCGTTTGTAGTGGTCGCGTTTTTCTGTTCTTTCGTTTTGGGGCAAATTTATTTTGTGATTGTCAATAATTTTGTCAAGTTGCTCAAAATCAACCTTGCGGCAAATTTGTAAGACAACACTGTTGACAAGTGCGGAATTATCTTCGGTCGTTTTAGATTCGATTGTTGTTGGGTAAGTTTTTAGTACGCGGAGTGCCAGTTTATTAACCAAATTGTAATGCCTCGCCTCGCCACGTTCACTCACCCAATTAGGACCTTTGATCAACAATAACCTGTCAAATAACGTCCAATAAGAACTAAACATCCGCAATAACTGCGGCAACTTCGAAACCGCTCGAATCGTCAATGTTGTAAATCGTTTGATTTCTTGAGGAGGTTGTTGTTCTTGTTTTGCGGTTGTGTGTTGCGGTCTGGCAATTTTTTTGTTCTTCGGTTTAATACCGGCAGCAAGCAACGATTCCACTTTGGCATGGTGAACGGCAATATTGAGATTTAATTCGTTGGTTATTTCGCTCAACGCCAACGATTTCTTGCCGGTGGAATCACACAACTCAACATGCAAATCAGGACGTAAAATTTTCAAAATAATACCCGGCACACCACCGCCCGAACCCACGTCAAGCACACGCTCGTCCTGCCGCAAAAACTCCGCAATAGCAAGCGAATCAACCAAATCACGCGAAACAAACCGATCATAAGTAGTATGCCGAGTTAGGTTGAATCGACCGTTCCATTCCCAAAGAAGTTGGCAATATGCGCTAAGTTGTTCGATTTGCCCTTTAGACAAAGAGATATTGTAATGTTTAAGCGATTCGTGTAATGAGTCCATAAAAGAATTTCATTTATACACCGTAGCCGGTAAGGCGATAGGCTTCGTCCTTGAACAACCGCTTCGCGATGTTACGCTTGCGTGTTCAGCTTCAGGAATTTTAAAGTAGCTTCAGTATACCAAAGCTACTTCGACGACAAGTTTTGTCTTGAACAAACGTCCAATGTTGTTTTGCTCAGCTTTGGGAATTAAAAAATAGTCTTGGCGTAGCACCAAGTCCGGTAATTTCGTTCGTTGTACCGCAACCAGTCATAGTGTACGGTATTCTCCACCATTATCCGACGGATTACCCCAATTGTCAATCACCATGTTTTCGTAATATACTCAAGCTGTTTTAAAATTCATGAAGCTGAATACGCAAGCGCAACAACGTGAAGCGGTTGTTCAAGGGCGAAGCCTATCGCCCTACCGGCTACGGTATAAATTAGCAGAAAAGTATATTAACTGTTCACGGGTATTTTTTTGTACAATATTTGATGGACACAAAGGACAAAGCAAATGCTTACTCAATTTTGTTGTGGGGGCAATTTTTGCGTTCGTTCTGATTGGTGCAAGGTCTTTATCTGTTCCTGATAGATTGATAAAATTGGGTACTGTGTTATATTTGTCGTCGTGATGGTTTTTTGTCGTTGCATTCGGGTTATACTGAATGCCGACAACGTCGTGAAATTATAATGTCGGCTATGGGATATTTGAGGTTGTTTTTTTGAATTGAAAATACATATTATTATGAGAAAAGCAGTAATAACACGCAAAACACGCGAGACTGAAATTTCGTTGGCGTTGAATCTTGACGGTAGCGGGCAATGTAAAATTGCGTCGGGGATAGGTTTTTTTGATCACATGTTGGAATTATTTTCCGCGCATTCTTTAATAGATTTGGAAATTTCTGCTGACGGTGATTTTTTTGTTGACAAACATCATACGGTTGAGGATGTTGGTATTGTGCTGGGACAAGGTTTGGCGGAGGCAATGGGCGATAAGAGTGGGATCAATCGTTACGGTTATTTTACGCTTCCGATGGACGAAACACTTGCAACATCTGTGGTAGATTTTAGCGGGCGACCTGCTTTCGTTTACAATGTCAATTTTGCTACAGAACGAATAGGCGATTTCGACACTGAGCTTTTACACGAATTTTGGCAAGGTTTGGTAAACTCTGCCGCTTGCACGTTACACCTACAACTCAACTACGGCACAAACGGACACCACATCGCCGAAGCAATATTCAAATGCACCGCAAGAGCAATACGCATGGCAATAGAAAAAAATCCACGACAAAAAGGAATACCAAGCACAAAAGGTAAATTGTAAAGTTGTATACCGTAGCCGGTAAGGCGATAGGCTTCGCCCTTGAACAACCGCTTCATGTTGTTACGCTTGCCTAACGCTCTGCGTTGTAGGTTTACCGCAGCTTCAGGAATTTTAAAACAGCTAGAGTATACTAACTAGTTCACAAAAAAAACGAAAGAGGAAATTTTGAAAACTATGACGAAAATTATTTTGATCTTATTTGTGCTGTTTTTGATTCCGGTCAATGCGTGCGGGCAAGATACGGAGACGGCAAAAAACGACAAAACCGTTTTGCCCGCAACTCAAATAGATTCATCGCGAGGCGTTATCTTAAACATTACGCTGCCCATCAACGGTAAGTCTTCAAACGCAATACTTCGCACGCTTGAGCGTACTGTTGCAAGTTTGCGCAAATCCGAATTGCCCGTCGATCAAGACAAGTCCGGTACGCCAATTGTCGGCTCAAATGTTGCCAAAGAAACAGACGGCAAAAATGAAACACGCCCAACAATAATTCTCCAACTCAATGTCGAATCGGATCAAGAAATTCACGGCGGCGGCAGTTCGTTTGGGGCGTGTTATGAAATTGCGAAATTGCTTGTTAGCGAAAAGTTCAACGGTATTCGGACGGTTGCGTATCTTCCGCAACCTATTCGCGGTCATGCGATGCTTGTTGTGTTGGCGTGTGATGAGCGTGCGGCGGCGGACAAAACTGATATGGGCGAGGCTTCAATCGGCGAAACAAATATCACAAAAACAGAACGAGAAGCGTATTTTGAAATATCGCGTAAGCGGTTGACGGTTCCTGATGCGGTGGTTGAGAAGATGCTTGATTCTTCGGCGGTTTTGATGCGTGTTGAGACGGAAAAGGGGTTGCGGTTACTTTCGGCGGCGGAGGCGGAAACGCTTGGCAAAACGGAATCGTTTATTGACTGTCCGTCGGTAATGATCGCGGCGGGCGAGCCCGGAATTTTTACAGCGGAGACGGCGAGAAAAATAAATCTTATCAGCCGAATTTCTAATGATCGTGTGGAGCTTGTGCGTGAGCTTGGTTTTCGACCTGATGATGTTAGGGCAATGCCGATACCTGGCGAGCTTGGTCATGCGATAAGGATTGATATAAACGGGCTGATCAATTACGATAAAGTTGGGGCGGCGATGCGGTCAATTCAAGCGGCGGTTGATCAAAAAAATGTTGCGGCGAATAATCGACTTTATAGCAATGAAAAAATAGGTTTTATTTGTCTGAATATTAATTCGCCCGGCGGCGATTTGACGGCAAGTGTTAGTTTGGCATCGTTTTTGACTGACACGCAAGAGTTGAAAAATGTTTGGAAGGTTGCGTATATTCCTTATCAAGCGCGTGCGGATGCTGCAATTATTGCGTTGGCGTGTGATGAGGTTGTGTTGGGGCAAGGTGCTGTGCTTGGCGGTGATGGAAGTACGGAGTTTTCAAGCAAAGATGTTGAGGATGCAAAGGAAACTATTCGCGAAATATTTTCAAAAACGGCGTTGCGGTCGTGGTCGATTCCGGTTGGTTTTGTTGATCGCGGTACGGAAATTTTCAAAATGACACGAACACAACGTCCGGTAATGACAGATTATTTTTGCGAAGAAGAATATAACGCATTGGCGGATTCGAAGGATTGGGTACGCGGCGAATGTATCAAAAATAAAGGCGAATTATTTTCTGTAACGGGCGGCGAAGGAGAGCAATATGTTGTTGATCGTCATGCGGAGAATTTTGCGGAGTTTAAGATGATTTATGGTCTTGATGATGATCCGCTGTTGGTGGAACCCGGTTGGGCGGACAGGTTAGTTGAGGTATTATCGTCGCCGGGTATGTCGTTATTTATTTTGTATGTTGTTGTTCTTGCGTTGGCGTATGATAGTACGGGGTTGGGGATAGGTGCGTTTATTGCGGTTGTTGGTGTGTTTTTATTTTTCTGGCTTAATTTTTTGGGTGGTACGGCGGGTTGGTTGGAGGTTGTGCTTTTTGCGGTTGGGGTGTTGTGTGTGCTTGTTGAAATATTTTTGCTTCCGGGTCTTGGTGTTTTTGGAATAGGCGGCGCAATTGCGATAATCACGTCGTTTGTATTTGCAACACAGACTTTTTACATTCCGCGAAATTCCTACCAATTTGCACAAGCCCGAAACTCAATGCTCGTACTGCTTCTGTCAAGTGTGGGAATAATAGTGATTGGCGTGATGATTACGCGGACGCTTAGTAAATTGAGCAAACCGAAAAATACAGATCAAATCGAAGAGCGGGAAAAATTGGCGAGTTACGATTACCTTCTAGGAATGAACGGCAAAACAATTACGCCGCTTGTTCCGGCGGGCAGAGCAATCATCGACAATAAACCTTTCAACGTCGTTTCAGATGGCGATCTAATAGAACGCGGCGAAAATATACGCGTAATTGAAGTCGTTGGCTACAGAGTCGTCGTGAGCAATGATATGTCGTAACACGAAAAAAACACTGCGAAAATTTTCTGATTTTGTTTCTTCTGTTTTGCAAATGTTTCTTGCAATTGTCAGGCAAAGTGCCGCAATCAATACACATCAAAAAACCGATTATCCGTACCGCCGGAACCAACTTTTAGCCTGACCGACTTACCACATTTCGGACAACGCCCCTCGTAAGCCGTACCACTGCTGTTGACATAAATTCGCCAATACACACAACAACAATTAAACCTCACACCAACAAAACGACGTTTCATCTCATCGTTATTTTGCGTAGTTTTGTTCGATGACGGGTTACTTGATAAATCCAATTTTCCCATGTTCAAAAAAAACGTAATTACTATACCGATGCCGGTATGGGCGGTAGGCTTCGCCCTTGAACAACCGCTTCACGTTGTTACGCTTGCGTGTTCAGCTCTGTGAATTTTAAAGTAGCTTGAGTATATGCCGTACTAATTCGTGTTAAAAAATTTTTCGATTTGGTTTAATCTGATTCGACAAAATGGATTGGTTTTATTGGGAAATTTTTTGATTGTCCTAGATATTTTGCTGGGTTGTTGTGAAAAATTTCTGTGATTTCGTTTCTTGAGTGTCCGCGTCTTTGGCATTCGAAAATTGCCTGTTGTAAAAGCATTGGGTCGCTCGGTCCCCAATCGGCAGACGAATTTACCAAAAGCCGTTCTGTCCCGTAACGCTCAATCATGTCAACACATCTGTTAATTGAACATTTCGTTATCGGATAAAGCGTAAAACCATACCAATATCCCGCATCCTTGACCGCTTTAATTGTATGATTTTCAACATGATCGATCCAAACTTTTTCAGGATTTATTTTGTTACGATAATTCTGCAATACGTTAAGAATTATTTTTGTTCCAATTGCTTTATCAGCCAAATGCGGTGTGTGGATCAATAGAAGTTGGTCGTATTTGATCGACAATTCGATGTGTTCTTCCATTATTTCAATTTCATTTCGGCTAGATTTGTTCAAACCGGTTTCCCCGATTCCGAGTACCGTTGGCTTGTCGAGCAACTTCGGTATCTCACGCAACACTTCACGCGCAACATTGATATTGTCCGCTTCTTTTGGATTTACAGCAAGCCAACAAAAATGTTTTATCCCGTAAGCGGCGGCGCGAGTTGGTTCAAATTCGCTGATTTGCTTAAAATAATCTAAAAAAGTACCGGCGTAATCACGGTCAAAACCCGCCCAAAATGCAGGTTCTGCCACCGCGACCACTCCGCTTTGGGACATCCGCTCATAATCTTGACACGTCCGTGCAATTGCATGATAATGCGGTTGAATAATGTACATTGGAAATTATGTACTGTCCGCGTTATAAATTTCGACAATCCGGTTGCACAAAAAAACTGCTTTCCGATTGGGCAAACAGGCGGCGATTACCGAAAATTTAATGCGGACAGTTTAAAGGTTTAAAATCGGCTTTGGATCGTGCGGGCAATCGCAAGGATTGCCCCTACATTAAAAATTTTATTTTGAAATTTTCGGAGCTGCGTTTGTTTCGCCTAGCTTCCGAAAATTTAGAACGGTTCTAGTATATACCGCAATTGGTATGGTTGGTAGGGGTATCACTGTTATATTATATACTCAAACTGTTTTGAAATTCCTGAAGCTGGACACGCAAGCGTAGCATCGCGAAGCGGTTGTTCAAGGGCGAAGCCTATCGTCTTACCGGCTACGGTATCACTGTTATACTTTGGAGTGAGATGTGAGTGAATTTGGTTTTATCAAGGTTGGGGCGGCGATTCCGTCTGTTCGGGTGGCGGATTGCGGATTTAATGTACAAAAAATCGGCGAAATGCTTTGCAAGGCAGTTGATCAAAAGGTACAAATTGCAGTTTTTCCTGAATTATCTGTAACGGCGTATAGTTGCGGTGATTTATTTTTTCAGCAAACTTTGATACGGGAATCGGAAAAAATGGTTTTTGAGTTGTTGCGTTTAACTGCAAAGATGCCGATTTGTTTTATTGTTGGCGTACCGATTTGTTGTAATTCAAAGTTGTACAATTGTGCGGTGGTTTGTTCCGGCGGCAGAATTTTAGGAATTGTGCCGAAAATATTTCTTCCCAATTATTCTGAATTTTACGAGAAACGTTGGTTTCAATCTTATTGTGTTGACGGATTGCCAGCGAATATTTCGTATGCGGGCAATGCGGTACCGTTTGGCAGCAATATTCTTTTTGATTTTGGTGAAGGCAAGTTTGCGGTAGAAATTTGCGAGGATGTTTGGTCGGTGATTCCGCCAAGTTCGCATCACGTTCAAGCCGGCGCGTCTGTTATTTTTAATCTCTCGGCAAGCGATGAGCTGATCGGTAAACGACAATATGTTAAATCTCTTCTTTCGCAACAATCGGCGCGTTGTCATACGGCTTATGTTTATTCTTCCGCCGGTTTTGGCGAATCGACGACGGATGTTGTGTATACGGGCAATGCGTACATTTACGAGAACGGCAAGCTGTTGTCCGAATCTGAACGTTTTCAATTTGATGAGCAACTTATAATCAATGAAGTTGATATTGAGTTGTTGGAAAGTGAGCGTCGAAAGAACACGACATTTGCCGGCAATCCGAATATTGACGTGGATAAAAATTATTTAACGGTTGAAGTTGAGTTAAGTTTATATGGTGAGCGTGTTCAATTGAGTCGTGTTGTCAACCCGTTTCCGTTTGTTCCGTCTGTCGGCAATTATGATGAGAGTTGCGAGGAGATTTTTTCGATTCAAGTTTCGGGGTTGGCAAAACGTTATATTCACACGGGCGTCAAGTCGTTGATTTTGGGCATTTCGGGCGGGTTGGATTCGACGCTTGCGTTGTTAGTTTGTATCAAGGCGGCGGACAAACTTGGTCTCTCACGGCAAGTAATTTGCGGCGTAACAATGCCCGGCTTCGGTACGTCAACAAGAACACACACAAACGCAATTCGTTTGATGGAGTTATTGGGAATTGACATTCGGGACATCAGCATAGTTGCGGCATGTGGGCAACATTTCAAAGACATCGCACATGATCCGTCTGTGTGCGATATAACGTACGAAAATACACAAGCGCGGGAACGTACACAAATTTTGATGGATTTAGCGAATCAGATGTGTGGTTTGGTTGTTGGCACGGGTGATATGTCGGAGTTGGCGTTGGGTTGGGCGACTTACAATGGTGACCATATTTCGATGTATGGAGTGAATGCGGGTGTACCTAAAACGTTGGTGCGTTATTTGGTGTGTTGGGTTGTGGAGAATCAGGTTGAGGCGGCGGCGAGGAGTGTGTTGTGTGATATTCTTGAAACGCCGGTTAGTCCTGAGCTTTTGCCGATAAATTCACGCGGAGAGATTACGCAGCTTACAGAAAATCTGGTTGGACCTTATGAGTTGCATGATTTCTTTTTGTTTTACGTATTACGGTATGGTTTTTCGCCGCGCAAGATTTATTTTTTAGCAGAAATCGCGTTTCGCGGAATATACGAAAACACAACAATATTAAAATGGCTAAAAGTTTTTTACAAACGATTTTTCAGCCAACAATTCAAAAGAAGTTGTATGCCTGACGGAATCAAAGTCGGCTCTGTCAACCTATCACCACGCGGCGATCTACGAATGCCCAGCGATGCCTCCGCACAATTATGGTTACAAGAAATCGAACAATTGTAAACCAACGTCAGCATAAAAAAACATCGTATAATCAAAAATTTTTCAAAAATTTTTGTAACATTTTTCTTGCGACAAACATCATGTGTTTGTTCATGCAAGTTTGATCGTGTTGTGTTGACCGATCTTGTAAGACTTGCGTTACTATACCGAAGCTGTTTTAAAATTCCTGAAGCTGCGGTAAACCTGCGTTAGGCAACCGCAACAACGTGAAGCGGTTGTTCGAGGGCAGTCTATCGCATTACCGGCTACGGTATAAAACCTCTATACTCATCGCACTATGAAATTCAGTTTTTATTTTTTTTGACAGGATTTGCAGGATGGCAGGATAGACAGGATTTCGTTATACCTTGACAATCCCGTTATCCTGTCAAAAAAAATAAATTTCATAGCAGCTTCGGTATACCGGCTTTGGTATAACCACAAAGAACACAGAGGGGGGGAACTTTTAAACACGAAATGTACAAAACAAAAGCCGGAACGGAGCTTCCGTTCCCGAGAACGGAGCTTCCGTTCCCGAGAACGAGGCTTCCGTTCCTGAGAACGAGGCTTCCGTTCCTGAGAACGAGGCTTCCGTTCCCGAGAACGAGGCTTCCGTTCCCGAGAACGAGGCTTCCGTTCCTGAGAACGAGGCTTCCGTTCCTGAGAACGAGGCTTCCGTTCCTGAGAACGAGACTTCCGTTCCTGAGAACGAGGCTTCCGTTCCCGCAGACTCTAAAATTTTCTCCACACACCAAAAATTCCCCTTTTCGTCTTTTTCGTGCCTTTTATATTAAAAACCTCCCCTTGCGATTACTTCTTTTTCTGTGCTTCATACTTACTCCACGCCGGAAACACTGCTTTTTGTAACTCTTCGGGAATGTCAATATCACACGAAATATTTTTTCCCGCCTTGACAGTAAATGTCAAGGGTGTTGCTTCCGGTTTTTGATATTGAGCGGGAATGATATTTTTCGAGTCGATTCTTGCCGTGTGACCGTTTTTTTCAATATCGTTGATTTCCTCTGATGTCATGGAAAAGAGTAGTTTTCGTAGCGTTATCTTGTAATCGCCGGCAAAAATTCCGTCGTTTGTGTGAAGTGTTGTCAGGGCGAATGTTCCATCAGTTGCGGTTTGTCCGGTTGCGGATCGTGCTTGAGAATTTTCAGCTACAGGAAAAAAGTTGACAGTTACACCTTCAAGCGGTTTTCCTTGATGGGTAATCTTACCTTTTACCTGATGTAAATTTGGAAGCCGCGAATTGGAACAGCCAACAATGAAACAAATCAGAACAAAAAACATCGTCATTTTGAAATATCTTGTCATTGAAATACCTTTTAATCTTTTAATTTAAAATAAACTTTTATACTAAAACATAACCGTTCACAGAGGGGAATTTTTTTAACGCGAAACACGCAAATAAAACGCGAAAATAACGCGAATGTTTTTGTTCGTATTATTCGCGAACATTCGCGTTTTTATTCGTGTGTTTCGCGTTGAAAAATATTGAACACAAAAAACGCATAAATTCCCTAAAATCAAAACACAGAAATT
>JAIRWK010000338.1 GCA_031268995.1 Planctomycetaceae bacterium | reverse complement strand
TGCATGGGACGTTTTGTTATTGCGGGCGAGACACCCGCGTTCCACAAAAGACCTCTGCGGGGCTAAAAAACGGTGAATATCTTGCCGGCTTTTCTACTGAGAGTGCGTAACACGAGTTACCATTATATTCAAGCTGTTTTGAAATTCCCAAAGCGGAACACACAAACGCAACAACGTGAAGTGGTTGCTCAAGGGCGAAGCCTATCGCCCTACCGGCTACGGTATACTGCCCTAAAGTAAAAAGAACCACCCCTAACTCCTCCACAAAACAAACTCACTACCTTACTGGAACATTTGCTGATTATTTCAAGTGCGTACAAAACCTGTTTATACCGAAGCCGGTATCTATTGTGGAAAAACCTACCATCTGTACTGTGTATATTGGCTATGGTATATTTACGAACCGTTTGCAAATTGAATTTCGGTGGACGTTATTTTTTGGTTGCTGGAATTTATGGTGCGGGCGATGTGTTATACTCAAGCTGTTTTAAAATTTATGGAGCTGAACACGTAAGCGTAACAACGTGAAGCGGTTGTTCAGGGGCGAAGCCTACCGCCCATACCGGCTTCGGTATAGTTTTGATTGATGTTGTGTCCAAAACCGCCGCTGGGGCGAGATGTACCGACGATATTGATTGCGGTAACGTTTTGGGATGCATTCATATTTACAACCTATTTATTAAGGAGTTTTTGAACCATGTCTGGAGATATTCCAAACAAAACCGAACCGTCAACAGGACAACAATTGCAACTTGACGATTCCAAAGCTACTGCGGATTACGTCAACTATTGCCGGATAACCGGAACGCCGGAAGAAATCATTATTGATTTCGGTCTAAATCCGCAACCATTGGGACCAAACCAACAACAACCCGTTGTCGTCTCAAACCGGATTGTTACCAGTTTCTACACCGCTAAACGAATGCTTTTCACGTTGCAATCGGCAATTCAACGTCATGAAAACGCATTCGGCGAAATAGAAGTTGACGTGCAAAAAAGAATCGTAAACCGACCGCAGTAACAAAATTTCGCAACGAAATTTTTTCACCGCGAAGACAACAAAGCCGCACGAAGGTTATTTGCATATCCTTTCTCGTCTTATTCGCCTTCGCGGTGTTCATTATTTGCGAATAACAAAAATTTACCAAATTAGTAGGCGATGGCTTGGCAAGAAATTCAGGGGCATGATATTATTTTTGAGCGGTTTCGTTCTGCGCATTTGCGTGGTCGGTTATCGGGTAGTTTTTTGTTTATTGGTTCGTCGGGGATTGGCAAACGGCGGTTTGCGTTGGCGTTGGCGAAGGGGTTACTTTGCAAGGGCGAGAGTGGTATTAGGCTTGAGCCTTGTGGGATTTGTGATTCGTGTCGTTTGTTTGGTGTTGGCTGGCAGGCGAGCCAAACGAACCAGCCTAACCAAACCGGCATGATTACAAATCATCCTGATTTTTCTTATTTTGCCAAACCTGCGGACAAATCTTTTATTCCGCTTGAGTTTTTGATTGGCAGCAAGGATCATCGTGGCGAAGAGGGATTTTGTTTTGATATTTCGCGGACGCCGTACATGGGAAATCGCAAGGTTGCGGTGATAGACGATGCGGATTATTTGAATGCGGAGGGCGCGAACGCGATTTTGAAAACGCTTGAGGAGCCACCGCCGGATTCGTTGATTATATTGATAGGAACATCGACGGCGAAGCAATTACCGACGATACGCAGTCGTTGTCGTATTGTGCGTTTTTCGCCGTTATCGCCGCGAGTTTTGGCATCGATATTGTTGAAGAATGATGTTGTGGCGACGCTTGATCAAGGTTTAAGTTTGGCAAGACGTAGCGGCGGAAGTTTTGAATTAGCGAGGGAGCTTTGCGATGATGCGATTGACAAAATACGTGCGGAGTTGGGCAAATATCTCTCGAACCGCAGCATCGATACCGTTCAGATGGCTGTACATCTAAACACGTTCGTTGAAGAAGCCGGCAAGGAAGCACCGTTGAGACGAAAACGATTAAGAACATTGCTCAATGTCGCAATTGATCATTTCATGGAAGACCTGAAAAAAACCAATTCTCACGACTCAATGAAATTCATTTCCGAGAGGTTGCTCAATACATTGGAAGCATCAGGACAAATTGATCAGAACGCCAATTTACCATACATCATCGACGCATGGTGCAACAAATTCCGTTAGTGTTTTTATAAGCACGCAGAGCGATTTATACCGAAGCCGGTATGGGCGGTAGGCTTCGCCTCTGAACAACCGCTTCACGTTGTTACGCTTGCGTGTTCAGCTCCATGAATTTTAAAGTAGCTTGAGTATATCAAGGACGCAGAGAGTTGTGATGTTCGCAGATAAGAAAAAAGAATTTTGAAAAATCTGATCTGAGAATATCATGATAGTCTGCGTTTTCTGCGTGCTTATACCGTAGCCGGTAGGGCGATAGGCTTCGCCCTTGAACAACCGCTTCACGTTGTTGCGCTTATGTGCTCAGCTTCAGGAATTTTAAAGTAGCTTCAGTATAATAAACTTTAACGAGAAATTTAAAATGAAAAAAATTTATACTGGTGTCGGTATATTTGGTGGTTTATATTTGGGGTTGTGGGAGGAATTATGATTGAAGTGCTTTTTGAGGATGAGGGGATGTTGGCGGTTAATAAGCCGTCGGGGTTGCTCACGCAAGCTCCGAGAGGGATTGATTCGTTGGAGTTGCGGGTCAAGGAATATCTTGCTGGCAAATCGGGAAAACCACTCAAATGGTTAAACAACCCAAAACGAAAATCAAAAGGAAATAAACTCGACGCAAGAGAAATTGATCACATTGCAGAAGAAATCAAACTCGACACGGGAGAAATTGATCACGTTGCAGAAGAAATAAAATGCGGTGCGGGAAAAATTGATCACGTTACGGAAGAAATCAAATGCGGCGCGGGAGAGATTGATCGTGATTCGGGTGCAGTTTTGAGTTGTGGGATTGGCGGGGGCGGTCAGGAGAATTTGCTGGATTTTTCAATGTTATATCTTGGTGTGCCGCATAGGCTTGATCGTCCTGTTTCGGGAGTTATCCTTTTTGGCAAAACATCGCGTACAACACATAAATTGTCCGAACAATTCGAAGAACGACAAATCGATAAAACATATTGGGGCGTGGTTGAAGGCAATGTTAAAGACGATAGCGGGACTTGGATTGACTACATGCGTAAGGTTCCAAATTGTCCGCTTGCTGAAATTGTTTTGCCCATAGCCCCAGACGCACGCGAAGCTATTTTGAATTACACCGTCCTAAAAAGATTCAAACTCAATAACCAAAACTTCACACACCTCGAAATCAAACTCGAAACCGGACGAACACACCAAATCAGATTGCAATCCTCCCATAACGGCTACCCAATTCTCGGAGACGCAACATACCACTCAACAACCCCATTCGGAGAAAATTTCGACAACGACCGAAACAGAGCAATAGCATTGCACGCCCACTCCATTACCTTCACCGCACCACTCTCAAACAAAAAAATAAACCTCACCGCACAAACACCGCCACTCTGGAACATGCTAGATTTGCAATAATGAATTTCCAAAAACCATCTTAAAACTGAACTTTTGCAAATTTTATAATTATTTGTATTAAAATGGGTTATAACAAAATTTATTAACTTTGTTATATTTTGACACAAAAATATTTTTTGTGTCTATGTTATGAAACCC
>JAIRWK010000160.1 GCA_031268995.1 Planctomycetaceae bacterium | reverse complement strand
AAAAAAATCGTTACCAAAAATCAACCTTATTCAACCCAATTTCCTGTACAGGAAAACCAGACCACCCCTAGCCATAGCATCAGCAGACTGTATGCGCACCTTGCTTGAAGTATATCTGAACGATGATTCCTTACAAGCCATAGCTATTACAGACAAATTGGGAATGCCTTTGTAGTATATCTGAACGATGATTCCTTACAAGCCATAGCATCAACAGATTGTATGCGCACCTTGCTTGAAGTATATCTGAACGATGATTCCTTACAAGCCATAGCTATAAACCCATCATCATCGCCTTCAACAGCTAGTATATCTGAACGATGATTCCTTACAAGCCATAGCTTTACCTTGTCAAGGAAGGAACGGTTGAACAGTATATCTGAACGATGATTCCTTACAAGCCATAGCTTTTTCTTTCCTTTTATATTTTAAGTTTAAGTATCTCATGTTACGCACCAGCGGTGCGTTTGATTTTTGTCGCTCGCGACTCCTATTTTTCCAAGCGTAGGGGCGACGCTTGCCGTCGCCCTTATTTTTGGGGCAACCGCAAGGGTTGCCCCTACGATTTTTGCCACGCAGGGACAATCATATTGTGTCTAGCGGAACGACCGAATATGGACTCTTGCGTAACAGCAGTTAAGATCTATATAAGGACCAGTACTTAACACGTAAGAAGCAAAATTTTCAATTTTAAAAACTGGAGAATTTGGGATGTCTGTAGCGACACCAACAGGTGCGCCGGCACACCCACCATGAGTGATCTCTGGATCACTATCAGTATGCGCCGGCGCACAATCAGTATGCGCCGGCGCACAATCAATATGCGCCGGCGCACAATCAGTATGCGCCGGCGCACAATCAATATGCGCCGGCACACAATCAGTATGCGCCGGCGAAATATAATATTGCGGCGGATTACCTTCACGGCGTAATCCACGCACATTGGGCAGGGGCGGGATTGAACCGCCGACACACGGATTTTCAGTCCGTTGCTCTACCAACTGAGCTACCTACCCGAGATATTTTCCACAATCGTAAAACCAAACCTTCGACCGAAATAAAAAACTTGACCAGCCACAAATAATCGAAAAACCGCAAAAGGAAAACGACCAGCTAAACAAAGGGGAGAGAGTATAACCAGAATCCATCAAGCGTCAAGAAGGGGGGGCAAAAACAAATAACCAAAACTACTTTAAGCCGGTTCCAAAAACCTACAAATCAGATGCCACCATAACGGTAATGCCATCGTTGCCAAAAACGGAAGCGAGGACACTTCCGCTACTTACACATTTCGCTCTTGCAGTACTAAAATTGTTTTTTGGAACCGCCCTATAAATAATCAACAAATATTCCAATGAGACAATGAGTTTTTTGGAAGTTATACCGAAGCCGGTATGGGCGATAGGCTTCGCCCCTGAACAACCGCTTCACGTTGTTACGCTTGCGTGCCAGATTCAGGAATTTTAAAACAGCCTGAGTATACCCTACAGGTATTAAGTTAAGGGGTTAAGTTATTTGTAATCCGATAGTTATCGTTTGTTTGCGAAATTCGTTTTCATTCATGCTAACAATGAATTTGCCCCAACTTTGTCCGTGATTTGTTATGGATTCGCCCTATTTGCTCTATTTTGCTCTAATATTTTCCGATAAACTATGCCAATAGCCACCCATCATTTGACGTTTTGTTGAAATAACTACTTGAAAATTAAAAACTTAACCCCCTTAACTTAATACCTATGGAGTATACCCCAAAATATTCACGTACATTCGCGAAACATTTGCGTGTTTCGCATCAAAAAACGATCAGTCCTTCTCTTCCGAAATCGCTAGAGCTTTCAACGAATTTAGACAACCAATCACAACTTCCACACTAACTTCTTGCCACAATGCGAGTTTGTGGTTCAAAATTGCTATTTTGAATAATTCCGTCGCCTCCGCCAAATCCGTCGGCAACATTTGAGCGTTGTTTCCTAAATTCGCTAGAACTTCGCCAGTTTGCAATATTTCGTTTTCAAGAGATGAATTTTGTTGTTTGGGTTCTGATTTTTTTTGTTTCTTTTTGGTTTTTGATTCATTTTTGTCTGCAATTACCGAATCGGGCGGTTCAAAACCGTCAACAATATCCGCCGCTCCGATTTCACGCATTTTGCCGTCAATTGATTTGTCCGCAACAAAGGAATCATTTCGCGGATTAACATCGTCATCCAACTCCGCCGTAAACACATCCTCACTACGAGGCTTCAACTCCTCCGGCGCACCAATCGCCTCCCAACGCTGCACCCGCATTTGAGCGACCGACCACGAATTTTGAACCGCTCCCTCAAGCCACATTTCAGCATCATCCCAATCCAACGCCGCTTGAAAATGCGACCAATAAAGACCGGAATAACTCCCCAATTGCCCGCCAAAACGCTCAAACACTCGACGTAATCTGCCAACATGTTGAGGAGATACGTTGCCAACACGCCGCGACCAAGCCTCGTCCGAATAAGCCGCTTTAGGCATCTCAGCTGACAAAAGCGTGTTACGCCACGCAATTATTAATGCACCCTTCTCCCAATTTGTTTGACTCACAAGGTTATTCCATTGACCAACATGCGTCGTTGAAAGCTCCTCGACAACCGGCGAATTGAGCATCATCGACTCCTCAACCAACTCAACCTCGTCAACCCCAACATAACGATCCGAAAAAACCTCCGAACCAACCACTGAAACAGACATAAAACATAACCTCCAATAAATATTCAATTCGTTTTTTTCACACACCCTTTTGGGCAACCGCAAGGGTTGCCCCTGCGAGAAACATGTAAAAGCCAATCAATGCCCGACACACCCGCGAATACAGGCAACAGATTATATCCAACCATTACGCCAACTCAAGGGAGTAGAACCTAACCCAATAGCGACCATCAATACCCCAAAGGTATTGAGTGAACGTTTTTTGGCAATTCCCAAAAACAAAACGAGTTATTCGATTTTTTGCCAGTTTACAATTTTGATAAATTTTGCAACATTTTGAATACCTGTCTTGTGGACTTAATGCCATACAAATTCATATATTACAAAATTTCATATTGCAAAAAAACCGGCGTGTGTTGTTCGGACTTGAAAATAGATACGAATTTTTTCAAAAATGATTTATTGTTTTATGATTTTATGCCGTTTAGGTATTTTAAGGTCTGTATCGATTTTGACGGTTATATTCGTTTTACCAACTGTGGAGGAGAATTTGTTGAAAATATTACAAAAAAAGTTTTTATTGCCCCCTTTTCAAAAGCTAATATACTGATACCAAAGCTGTTTTGAAGTTTCGTAGGCTTGACACACCAAACGCAACAACATGAGCTGGTTGTTCAAGGTCAAAGCCTGCTATTTACGGTTGGTATAATTTCGCGGAGTTTTGGGCGGATATTTTGTGAAAATTTGTCGGCTATGGTACAGAACGAACGGTGTGTTTTTGTTATGTTGAAATTCAAGAAACCGGAAACGCAATTGCGGTGAAATGAATGTGGTTGCTCAAGGGCAAAGTTTTTTGCTCGTATTGGTTTCTATATAATATTATGAGGTGAAAAATGGAAGTTAAGCGAAGGGCGTGGATACAAATTCCGGATTATACATCTCTTGAGATTGGCGAGGTGAGTCGTTCAGAGGTTGACAGGGTGTGGGGGTCGAGTTGGGCGCAGAAGTGTATCAGGGATATTTCGGAGCGTGTTGCGATAGCGCGCTATTCGCCGGTGCCGCGCAACGAATCAAAAGATTATTGTTCACCGCGACTTGGCTTTGAAAATGGTGGTGCGGTTATTGCGGTTAGTCCAAAGGTTGATGTCAAGCCGTCGATTTTGTACGGTGCGCCGGTACCGGAGTTGAAGGTGTGGTCAATCTACATGAACGTAAAACGCGGACGACTCCTTTTTGGATTATTTCCAATCGATTACTCCTACGAAGATACCGTGTTACAAGAAGATGCACTCGAGTTTATCAAAATATTCTTCGACAACGTCCCAGGCGAAATACCAGCCGCTACCGGAAAATGGCGAAAGAAAATAAAAGTAAACCGAAACTACACAAACCGCTTCGTAAATAACGCCTCCATGTTCTAAAACCCTTTCATGGGAAGATTTTTATACCGTAGCCGGTAGGGCGATAGGCTTCGCCCTTGAACAACCGCTTCACGTTGTTGCGCTTGCGTGTTCAGTTTTGGGAATTTTAAAGTAGCTTTAGTATAACACGAAAGGCACGAAAGAAGAACACGAAGGGGACGAAAGAGAAAACAAAAATTTTCGGTAAAACTCCTTTGAAAGAATTTTTTAAAAATCCCATTTGCCGAAAACAAACCATTTCGAATTCGGTCGATTTTCAGTCGATGTATACCGTAGCCGGTAAGGCGATAGGCTTCGCCCCTGAACAACCGCTTCACGTTGTTGCGCTTGCGTGTTCCGCTCCATGAATTTTAAAGTAGCTTGAGTATAAATCGACCGAATTCGAATAAAGTTAATTTTTAGAAATTCCCGTAAGATAAGTTTTACTGGATTTTTGTTTTTTCTTTTGTTTCTCATTTTCGTTTTTTTTCGTGCCTTTCGTGTTGAAAAAAACTTATGACAGATCACCTGCTTTTTAGTTTTTCTAATTCTTCGGCGGTACAGTTTATGGTGTATTTTATTTGTTCTTGGTTGTGAGACGATGTTATGAAAAATCGTAATCTTGCGGCTTTTTCATCTACGGCGGGATGCAAAATTGGTTGCACGTTTATTCCCCGCTCAAATAACGCTTTGGACATTCTCAACGCTAACATTGAATTGCCCAAAATTACGGGCACTACCGCCGAATCACGACTCATCCCCGTGTCCAGTTTTTTGGATTTAGCCAATTGCAAAAAATACGCACAATTCTCATGCAATTTCCAAACCCGCTGCGGCTCCTTGTCCAATAACCTTATCGCCGCTAACGCCGCCGCACAATTCGGCGGCGAAATCCCAACACTAAACACAAAATTCGGAGCAGTATATTTCAAATACTCAATCAACTCCCGCGAACCACTAATGTAACCGCCACAACTCGCAAACGTCTTACTCAACGTACACATCCAAATATCAACGTCCTTGCGGTCTATCCCAAAATGCTCGCCAATCCCACGCCCCGTCTTGCCCAACACTCCAATCGAATGCGCCTCGTCAACCAATAATAACGTCCTATAACGCTTCTTCACATCAATGAGCTTCGGTAAATCAGGATAGTCCCCGTCCATACTGTAAACACCCTCAACAGCTATCAATATTTTGCGGTACTCGTTGCGGTGATTCTTCAAAATCCAGTCCGCCGCCTCCCAATCATTGTGCGGAAAAGGTCGCCGCCGCGCCCCAGATAACATCGCCCCCTCAACAATACTATTATGCGACAACGCATCAAAAAGTATCATATCATTCTCATCCAATAAATGACCAATCACTCCCTCATTCGTCGAATGACCGCCAACCATCACCACCGTGTCCTCACAACCAAGAAAATTTGAAATCGCATTCTCAAGCTCTCGATGCGTTGGCTTATTGCCCGATACCAACCTACTTGCCGATACACTAGTCCCATACCTCTGACACGCATCCACCGCCGCAGCAATTACCGCTGGATCGCCGGAAGTTGAAACATAATTATAATTGGAAAAATTGATGTACTCCTTGCCGTTAATTGTTGCGCGGTCGTTAGTGATTCCCTCGTGTACGTCAAAAAAACGATTCAGTCCGGTATCGTTTATCAAATTCAAACCAGACTTCAACCGTAAATATTCAGGAAATTTTTCAATACGATAATACTCCTCCGGTGTGTCCGATTGCGTAATACGCTCGTCAACCATCGGCTTACGAGGTCCCGACCCTAAATAAAGCAACACCGCATCAAGTACTTGATTGGCTGTGTATAATTCGGACAAAATAGATTCAGGAAATTGCCCGCCAAAACGGTCTTCTATCGAAGCAAGAATCTCCATTCGCTCAAGAGAATCCAACCCCAACGCCGTTATGTCCGAATCAAGCGTAAGATTCGCCGCACGCTCCTTCGCAACCTTTCGCACCTCCTCCATCACCGCTGTCGCAAGCTCCTCACGCGAAATCAACGACAACACCGCATGTTCATTGGGCGTATCACTCGGCATCTCCTTGACAATCATGTGACTCGCCTTAGTCGGCTTAACACTCGGAACTATTGGCTTAATCGGTGCCTCACCAACAAACGGCTCTATCGTACCACGAACAAAACGCTCAATATCCGTACTGTTGGGTATCCCTATCGAATCCGGTATCGCATTAACCAAATCGCCGCCTTGAGCAAAATCAAACGAAATATCAGACGATACCCAACGATCAATCTCACCAAGAGAATGGTGCAGAAAACCATGACGACAAGCATGACGTTGAATTTTTCCACTCGATGTTTTTGGAATACTCCCCGACTTGACCAAAACAATAGCCTCAACAGTAATCTCATGCTCCAACGCAACCGCTCGACGAATCGCTTCATAAATTGGCATCGCGTCGCCCTTGAATTTTCGCTCCACTTCTTGCACAATTACAAGCCGCTCAACAGATCTGCTTGTTGCGTTTTGTGGTACGTCGTTGACCATAAATGCTGCACCGCCAAGCGGACGCAAATATTCACTCATCCGTTGAACCGTTGACTCAATATCTTGCGGATAAATATTGACACCGCGCACAATTATTAGATCTTTGATACGCCCCGTTACAAACAATTCTTCACCGATCATAAAACCAAGATCGCCGGTACGCATAAAAGGAGTTGTTTCTTCTCCGGTGATTTTGGCGTTGAATGTTTGTTCGGTTGCTTCGGTTTCTTGCCAATATCCTTTGGCTACGCTCGGACTATTTACCCAAATTTCGCCAACTACACGATCAGGACACCTCTCGCAAGATTCAGGATCAATTATCGCAATTTTCTCATCGGGCAAAACCTTTCGCCCACTCGAAACCAACCGGACTCTTTTGGGCGTATTTCCAGATGCGTTTATTGCCTTGCCCACCGCAAGATCGTCCGCGTCAAATTCACACACAACCGGCGGCTCATGCCGGAATCCGCCCGAAACTAAAAGCGTACCCTCCGCTAAACCAAAACACGGATAAAACGCCTCATACCGAAATCCACAACGCTCAAACTTACGAGCAAACGCCTCCATCGTATCTGCCAGAACAGGTTCAGCACCATTAAACGCAAGATGCCAACAACTCAAATCAAGTTGATCAATTTGTTCCTCAGAAATTTGTCTAACACAAAGGTCATAAGCGAAATTTGGACCTCCGCTGGTTGTAGCGCGGTATTTTGTTATGGCAGCGAGCCAGCGAAACGGCTTCTGCAAAAATGTAAGCGGCGACATTATTACGTTGGGACAACCGCAGAAAAGAGGTTGAACGATTCCGCCGATCAGTCCCATGTCATGATAACTAGGCAACCAAAATACACCAATATCATGACGCGAATGCTCAAAACCAGTGAATATCGTTCGCGAATTATGAATCAAATTGCCGTGAGTCAAAATTACGCCTTTTGGTGTACCGGTTGAGCCAGAGGTGTATTGTAAGAATGCAATCGTTTCCGTGTTCACGTCAGGAGCAGACCAACGTTCCTCAAGATTCGGGTCAAGCGAAGTAGTTGCCACCCAAGGAATTTTTTTCAAATCAGGTGCTTCGTCAATAAAATTGTAAACACGTTTGATTACGTCTTCGGTTGTGAATGCGACTGACGCGCCGGCACTTCGGGCAACCGCTTGGATTCGCAGAACAGATCGGTTGCGATGCGGCGGATAAGCCGGAACGGCAATCGCTCCGGCATAAAGACAACCAAAAAACGCCGCAATAAAATCAAGTCCGGGCGGATAAAGCAACAATACACGTTGACCAAACATATTCCGCTCTTGCAACCACGCTGCGATACGACGCGCCGCTCGATCAAGATCGGAATTAGTCAACACAACTTCCGCATCCACACCGTTTGTAAGATATATAAACGCAGACGAATCCGGTTCGGTTTGCGCTCGATAGCGGGCTAGTTGGACTAGGCTGCTAGGTCCAAATATGGACGCAAAGTTCTGTGATAATGTTTGCACGAATATAAAATAAGTACTGAAGCTGTTTTTAAATTCTCGCCGACGCAACAACGTAAGACGCGAAACCTGCCGCCCACATCAATTACGGCATTGCTAAAAATTTGACAAATACCCAACCATAACCAACACACAACAAAGTGCGATATTAGAACACTATTTTGAAAAAAGACAAGAGGGACACAAAACGCAGAAACCTATACTGTAGCCGGTAGGGCGATAGGCTTCGCCCTTGAACAACTGCTTCACGTTGTTGCGCTTGCGTGTTCAGCTTCAGGAATTTTAAAGGATCTTCAGTATACACTCAAACCACACCAAAATGCCCAAATCCGAACATACAAACGTAATAACGTAATAACGTAAAGCGGTTGTTCAATTGCAAAACCTATTGTCCGTACCAGCTGCGGTGTAACGATTGTGCGGTTTGCGGTATTTCAAATTGGTATAATATTATCTTGATCTTTTTCAACATACACAAGAAATGCCTTGATGTCTTTGACATCTTTATATAGCAGTCCGATTGCGCGTTTGTAGGCTTCTAGTTGTGGTTTATAGGTATCGGGATTTGTGTTACCGGATTTGTAGTCGTAGATTTCTAGGGCAATTATTTGGTCGTTATGTTTCCTGATTACTAAGCGGTCAATCGAACCGTGTAGCAATTCCCCTTTTTTAACATCACGCACAGCAAAACGACGCTCAAGTTCAACATCCACATCTTCGGAATATTTTGACTTGGACAAAATTCCGGCAATGGACGCTCTCTGACAACACGCATTAAAATCATCAACAATATCTTTCGCCGCCAAATTATTGACCTCCTTCGCCAACTCATGTTGAACAAGTTGCGTCAACTTATCACACGGCGGAATTTCATCAAGCCATTTCACGGACTCAAAACATTTGTGCAATGCAGTACCGCGAATTGCGTTGTACTTGGTGTATTTTGGTGGGAAGTCTTTGGATTGGGGCAAATCTTGTGTCTGTATTTCAAGTGATGACGGCGTTGTTGGGATGAGGTGTTTTTTGCCGGCGGCGAGTTTGCAATTGAGGATTTCAGAGGCAATCATTTTTGTTGTTTGAGTCTTTTTTTGCAATTCGGAATCTTGATACCAATTTTCGTTTCCTGCGATTTTTATTATTTGCCCTGCGATATCTTTTAGCGATGGGATTCCGAATCCGGCACAAACGATTCCGCTGTAAGTTGCGGAGAAAGCATCTTCTCGCGTGGTGTCTTCTTTCGTGTTGGCGGATAATTTATAGGTTACGTTTTTAGTTGTGTTTTTTTTCGGGGCAACCGCGTTGGTTTGTGCCGAAATTTTATTGTCGTCTTTTTCAGATTTGGTCAACTTCGCAGGTCGCAATAAAATCAAAAGTTCTTGTTTTGGGCGTGTCATTGCAACATAGAGAATCGATAATTTTTCGATCATTTCGTTTTTGGTTCTGTCTGAAAACGCCTTTCGATAATTCGGCGGCAACAAATTTAACACGCTCTTATCAACATATTTCAAAACCCATTCAACAGCTTCGGCGGGACTATTTGTTATTCCGCGCGGTGAGCTTTCGCGGGCAATCACGTAATTCGGACGCCGTTTCGTCAATACTTCCGATAAATCCGCCAACATCACAATATCAAATTCCAACCCCTTCGCGGCAAAATAATTCATCACTCTGACTTTGGCGGCACTCGGACTTTCAACACGAATCGTTTCAATACGGCTAATGAATCTTTGTGTTCTTACGCCGATTTGTTCTTTATCGAATTGGTACGCAATCTCCGTCAGCTTTTGCAACCGCTCATGTTCGCGGCTATCGCAAAAAACCATCAACACGTCGGCGAATTGTTTGACTGTTTTTCCGTAACCGTTTTGAATAATATTTCGGCGGAGTCGGGCAATATGTTTGTAATTGACGGCGGTTTTAGGATAATTTCCCAACATTGATTTCGTTTTGGCTTTTAATTCAAGTTTTCCGTCGATCAGGTTAAATTCTATTGGGCTTGTTTCCAAATGAAATTGTGCTGTAGTATCTGCCGGATGATCGGCTAATTTCATTGCTGACAGTACATATTGTATAGCGTTTGAATCGGCGAGCGGTACACCGCCTTCTTGGCTGGCTTCGATTGGTGTTGGATTTCCTTCGTTGTCTTCCAATGCTTTCAGCGCGGCGACGATTTTTGCGATCTCTTTATTTCGCCCGACCAACACGCCAATTTCAGCTTCCGGCTTGTCCTCCCGTAACCTCCGAATTTGACCGGCAACAAATACATGCCAAGCCTCAAATGTTTCGTTACTGGCAAGATCGCCGTTGTTATCATCGTCGTCATCCGTATCGTCGTCGTTATTATTTGTGTTGTCATCGGGATTATTTTCGGCGATTTCTTGTGAGCAAATTGCTAACGATACGTAGCCGGTCAAATTTTCGTTGCGCTCGGCAGGCAAATGTGGTTTGAATCGGTCGCTCCAAATCTTCGCCGCTTCAACATATTCAGGATGTTTGGGTTCGGCTTTATTATCTCTGGCGTTTATTGCGTCGTTATTTTTGATATTTTCGAATAATATGTTTACAGCTTTAATAATTGCGGGCGCACTTCGTTGGCTTTTGGGCATTTCGTCGGCTTGTTCGATTCCGAGATCGTGTTGTACCGTGTTGAATATTTCCGCCACACCGCCTCTCCAACCAAAAATTGCCTGCTTGAGATCGCCGACAACAAACACGCTGTTATTACCGTTTACCCTATTGTCCGCATTCGCAACAAACGGACGCAACACATTCCATTGTGCTTTTGACGTATCTTGAAATTCATCGAGCAAAAGATGATTTGCTTCGGCGTTGAGTCGGTGGTTTAGGTTTTCGATATTCGCGGCGGGATTTTCGGGGTCGGCAACAGCGTTGCTGAGGCGTTGGGTGATGTCGTCGAATTGCAATCCGCGATATTTTTCGATAACGTTTTCGTAGTTTTCGGAAATTAGTTTTAGCAATTTATAGGTTGCTTTGGTTTCGCCGACGATTTTATTGATTTCGACGGCGAATGCGTGTTTACCGATAGTTTCAAGCACTTCGCGGAAATTACCCTCAAGAAATTTAGCATCGTATGCGGTATCAGTGAGAGCGGCTTGGATGATTTTATGTTTAAGGATTTCGTGCCATTGGTTTGTTTGTACGAGTTCTGTGATTTTTAATTTTGCTTTGAGTGAGTTGGCGTGTTCTTTTCCGTTGGGAAAATCTTTTGTTGGTTTATTTCGCGGCACGTCGGCAATTGCGAGCAATTTTAATTGAGTGTCAATTTCGGTTTGGTCAAGTTGTTTTTTCAACAATCGGTCGTGATTCCAATTTTTCTCAACCGTTTCGTGCTCGATTCGCAAATATTCTTTGGCAAGCGCAATAATATCGTGAAGTATATTTCGTTTGGATTCTCCTTTGTAGAAGTCCGCGAGAATGGTATTTATTTTTCCTTTTTGGTTTTTGAGAGCAATTTGCACGGCTTCAAGAATGTAGCGTTCAAAATCATCTTCCGCTACCATTGTCCAACCTACCGGTAATTTCAATTCGATAGTGAAAGCGGTTGCGAGTTTGTTGAAGATTGAGTCGAGAGTACCAACGCGCATTTTGTACAATTCGCGAGCGAGTTGTGCGACAAGTGGTTGTAGTTGTTCTTTGGTTTGGATATTTTCGAGGCTTGGGATGAAGGGTGAGTTGTCGTAGTTTTTATATTTTTTGATGTCAACAAATTTTCGGTCATCTATTGCGAGCTCAGCGGCTTTTTTCAGAATTTTGAACAATATTTCGCTGGATGCTTTAACGGTAAAAGTTGACGCGAGTATATTTTCAACAGGTGTTTTGTTCAACACGATTTCCAAAAACCGATTAGTCAATTGAAACGTCTTCCCCGAACCAGCAGAAGCCGAAATAATTTTATTTTTCATATATACTCAAGCTACTTTAAAATCCTGAAGCTACGGTAAACCTCCAACGCAGAGCGTTAGGCAAGCGCAACAACGTGAAGCGGTTGTTCAGGGGCGAAGCCTCTCGCCCTACCGGTTACGGTATAAATTCAACCGAAAAACAAAAAAACGAAAACAATCCCAAAGTAAACAGAATATTTTTCGTAACTATTCGGTCGAATGATTTAATTTATTTTGTAACTATTCAGTAGCCTAAAAAGATTTATACTAAAGGAGTTAAATCCTATTACCGATTTGTTGTAAATTTAACGATCAAATCCATAATTGCTTAAATATTAGCAGCTTAG
>JAIRWK010000097.1 GCA_031268995.1 Planctomycetaceae bacterium | reverse complement strand
AAGAGAATCTCCGCAACACGAGAAACTGACCAACCTGTAGCAAGCGACACAACAACTTTCACGCGGTCGGCTTCTTTACGATCCTTGAGTGTTCGGTGCAACGCCTTCAATGAGGCAATTTGCCGAGATGATAATTTATAATTTTCCATAAAATTACTCCCATAAAAGGACGATTCGCGAAGTATAACAATTTCATAACTGAAAAGCAAGAGGAATTTCATAGTAGCTACGGTATAGATGCCATACAATGCAACGAATTTATTAGCAAAGAAACGATAAAGTTTATACAGAAAAAAACCAACTTTATACTTTGTTTTCTCTTGTGTTTTATACAATCAGAGAGCATAGAGAAATTACAAAACAACAGGTTGATAACTTTCGTCAATTTGTAAAACTTTACAGCAAATTCAAAAATGATTTCAATCTTCCCAATTCTGCAAATGAAGCAGAGAAAAATTTATATGAACTATTGAAAAAATATAAACTTGCCTCATCTGAAGGATTAAAAAAACATACTAACCGTATGATACGATTTAATGTTCTGAAATCATTTTTGTACGGGTTGGATGTAGCACAGATAGCAGCACGGAAAACATTATTAGCAAAAATGCAACCCCTCACAACATTGATCATGACACTTAGGCACTGCCCGAAAATATTGTTCCCCCAATTTTACGAAAAACACTGAAATACAAACGTGTATTGATTATTAATGGTACACTTATTTATCGGCGATGCCTTATATGTATACCGTAGCCGGTAGGGCGATAGGCTTCGCCCTTGAGCAACCGCTTCACGTTGTTGCGCTTGCGTGTTCAGCTTCGGGAATTTCAAAACAGCTTGAGTATAAACAATGCAATAGTCATCTGAAAGATACCGATGCCGATATGGGCGGTGGGTTACGGTGAATTTTATGATTTGGTTTTTTTTCTTTTTCGTTCGCCTAGTACGGCTTCGGCGTACTCTTCGACTTGCGATGCAACTTCAAAATATTGATCGTAAACGTAATGGTCTTCATATTCGCATTTTTTGTTACTGTATTTTCGGCAAATTTGTGGGCGGATTTCGTATTGTTCGCATACGTTTGTTGCGTCGTTGAGGAATCGGCACTTCGTGTGAACCAAAAGATACCATGTCTCGCCATCAACAAATACCGTTGCCCGATCATGCAATAAATACCAACGTATATTTTCATAATCCTCCCAAGACTCCGGCTCGTCTATCGGAAGCGCAAAATAACGACAACACTTGCCCGGACAATAACTACAAATACACTCACCATCAGGTACCTTTTCACGCGGAATTTGCATAAAATAAAAAATAGTTGTTTGATAAAAATAAAGGAAAATTTTTGTGTATACCGAAGCCGGTATGGGCGGTAGGCTTCGCCATTGAACAACCGCTTCGCGATGCTACGCTTGCGTGTTCAGCTTCAGAAATTTCAAAACAGCTTGAACGTAAATATACACTAAAACCGTAACCATTCAATGGCGTTTTTAACCACAGAGATACCGTAGCCGGTAGGGCGATAGGCTTCGCCCTTGAACAACCGCTTCACGTTGTTGCGCTTGCGTGTTCAGCTTCAGGAATTTTAAAACAGCTTGAGTAGAACACAGGGAAATTTTTTTTTGGAATGTAAAAATAAATAAACATACAAAATTTCAAATTCGGTCGATTTTCAGTCAATAGAAATCAACCGAATTCGAATAAAATTAATTTTTATACCGTAGCTGGTAAGGCGATAGGCTTCGCCACCGAACAACCGCTTCACGTTGTTGCGCTTGCGTGTTCAGCTTCAGGAATTTTAAAACAGCTTGA
Organism: Planctomycetaceae bacterium; assembly: GCA_031268995.1. Lineage (GTDB taxonomy): Bacteria > Planctomycetota > Planctomycetia > Pirellulales > Thermoguttaceae > WRKP01. The sequence goes on along the minus strand of JAIRWK010000097.1, from coordinate 6,208 downwards.
GTATATAAATTCCCTTGAGTATATTTTCAGATCTTGCGAATATCTCTTCCAAATCTGCGTTATCTGCATGCTAATTTTGAATGGACAAAACACTACATACGGTTACGGCATAATTAAGGATTTTTGTTTACTTTTAGCCATGTTTTTATTAGGTCGATTAGTTTTGCGGCATTTACGGGTTTGCTGCAATAGGCATCCATTCCCGCTTTGATGCAAAGCTCTTGATCACCGGCAGTCGCATTGGCTGTAAGAGCAATAATTGGTATCCTGCCATTGTGCTTCACCCGCATTTCAATATTGTTCGTTTCCATACTCCTTATTAAACTAGTCGATTGGAAACCATCCATCTCCGGCATTTGACAATCCATAAGCACTAAATCAAAACGCCGTCGCATTACCGCCTCATACGCCAATCGTCCATTGCCCACAATCTCATAACTGTAACCCGCTTGCGCCAATATCTCGCCAACAACAATTTGATTCACCCGATTGTCCTCCGCAACCAAAATCACCACCCCACCAACAAACTCACCTGAACAACCGACACCACTAACAACACCATCAACAGCACCGCCAACCTCTCCCACATCAAATACCTCACCCAAAACTTCACCCTCGCCGCCAACCACCGCATCACCACGCAACGAAAAATTATTCAACGTACTCTTGATCGATAAATTGTCCCGCCATTCCTCAATCCATTCCTTTCTCGAAATTGCATACCTCGCTTCCTCATCCTTGTTCTCCTCGCCAGTAATCACAGAAATCAAAGCATTGAATATCGTCATGCCAAAAATCGGTTTGCCAACATACTTGTCAACCACATCAATCGCCCCCAACTCACACAAACCAGACTCCAAATCCGAATCCGAATTCGCAAGAGAACGCAACTTTACAACCAAAAGTTCCGATAAATCCGCATTCGATTTGACCCCACGCAACAACTCCACATCAGCCGAAAATTTGCCCGTATTGTCAAACACGCCCTTATCCGATTTGTCATCAGATTTGTTATCAAATTTGTCCGTAACCGAAACACTGTCAAGAATTATTATCTTAAACGGATTGCCACTGCCCGCCGCTTCGCATATTTCGGAATAGACATCTTGATCGTAAGTGAATACGCTTGTTCGCATTTGCCACGCTTGCAATTGTTCGGATATTACGTTGCGCAAAACATGATTGTCCGCAACAACCGCAACTCGTAAACCCGACAACTTCGCAACCCTGCCCCCAAATATACACGCAGCCAAATCATCATCAAGTTCATTGCAACGAAACGGCAGCCGAAACCAAAAATTTGATCCCTTGCCTTCCACACTGTCAACACCAATCTCGCCGCCCATCAAATTGACCAACTCCTTAGAAATCGCCAGACCTAAACCCGTGCCGCCATAACGCCGCGCCAACGATGAATCAACTTGAGAAAACGAATTGAATAACCGCCCCATCAACTCTCGCGGAATACCTATCCCCGAATCCTTGACATCAAAACGAAAATTACAGTAATTACCATCTTCACGCCGCTCATAGCCTTCGACCGCAACCGATAACTCGACACCGCCCGTATGAGTGAATTTTATAGCGTTGCCCATCAAATTTACGAGAATTTGCCGAATCCTGCCCGCATCGCCTACCACTCGTCGCGGTACGTCCGTCAAGAAAATACCACACACCTCAAGATTGTTACTCAACGCCCGCGAAGCTAATATGCCAACAACTGATTCGATAAGTTGAGGCAAATCAAAATCAAGTTGCTCAATTTCCAATTTGCCCGCCTCAATCTTGGAAAAGTCAAGAATGTCATTTATAAGCGAAAGCAAAAATTTGCCCGAAGCCCGCGCTAATTCAACATATTCACGCTGCTTCGGTTTGAGATCAGTGTCCAACAATAAATCAGACATGCCAATCACTCCATTCAACGGCGTGCGTATCTCATGACTCATGTGCGCCAAAAATCGCGACTTAGCAATAGATGCCTGCTCCGCCTCAATCCGCTTCGTTTGCTCGCTCAAATCGTGAAAACATACCGCGAAAAATTGCTCACCGTCTTGCTCTATCAAATCAACTATAACTTGCACGGGAATCATTTGCCCGTCCCGCCGCCGAATCTCCGTCTCCGCTCGAAACATCCGCTCATTCTCAAAACCCGCTAAAAATTCACGCCACTCGCCATCATTCGATAACCGAAGATAATAATCGCCAATACTCTCGCCAATCGGTAACGTTTGCGAATGAAAACCAAGAAAATTCATCGCCGCTTCATTGGCATACGTTATCTTGCCGTTCATGTCAACCCAAATTGCCGGAACAGAAATATGATCAATAACTATACGTATTGTTTGCAATGAACGCTCTGATAAAACTTGCGCCGTTTCATCATAAAGCAAAAGCCCAACCTGATTCGCTCCTGAAGGGAAAACCACAACCTCTGAATACGGCGTATTGCCAAACTCCGGAACAAGAACATGATAAAAACCCGACTCGCCTCTTATTACATTGCCGACAATTCCCGTCCACCACTTGTCGCCAAAATCATGCGAAAGCACTTTTATTCCTTTAAATAATTGTACAATTGACAAACCGATTAGTTGACTCGTGTCCGTCTTCAAAAAATAATCACACGCCTTGTTGACCGCCGCAATTATAAAATCAATCGGATTGCCGCCCGCGTCCCGAATAACATTGAGCAATAACGCACCGCCCGCCATTGATTGAAATAATGTACGATATTGTTCTTCACTTTCTTTGATCTTGCGAGCCGAATTCCACTCCTCCGTAATGTCTCGATAACGCCAAATATGAATACTTTCCGAATCTTCATCGTCCAGTTGAACCGAATGCGCAGAGAAACGAAATATCCGATCATTCTTCGTCTCCAATACATACTCAACCGGTCGATTGTCAATAATAAAACGATCACAAACCTTAGCAAAATTTTCAGGATCAACCGCCGCAGATAATAACAGCCTCTTGACATCATCAAGCAAAATATTCATCGCGGAAAAATCATCAGACATTACAAATTGAGATAGAATTTCTATCGCGTGCATGTTTGCGTGTGTGATTTGCCCGAAACTTGTTGCTGCGATAATCGCTTCATCCGATGTTTCTAAAATCTTGTTCAACAATCGCTCCCGCGTGTGAACTGCCTGCTCCGACCGAACTTGTGCCGTAACGTCCGTAACAAAAAAACCAATTTGATTCGGACGCGGACAAAATATACGCAGATGTTGATAACCGTTTACCATCGGATCGTAAATCAAATAAACATCATTGATCCCGCTCAACGTCCGCCGGACAATCTCATTCAACCAATCCTCGCCAAAATCATGCGACAATAACTTCGTGCCAATATCAAAAAACGCCCAATGATCAGCCCCAAGCAACTCCTCCCGCGTTCTCAATGATAACGTTACCATTGCGGGATTGACCTCAATACAACGCAACTCCGTAGGATCACCCTTCTCGTCCCATTCAACCTCAAAAAGAATAAATCCATTGGGCAACGAATCAAACAACGACCGATACTTCTCTTCACTCAACCTAATTGCTTCGTCCGATTTGTATTTTTCAGTTACGTCTTGAAAAGACCAAATCCGCGTATGCCCCGTCACCCCAAGCCCCGTCTCAAGATCTACGCCGCGCCAAAATACCATTCGCCCATCCTTGAGTTGCATCATTCCCTCACAAGCCTCATGAGTTTGTTGCAATTCATAAATCGCCGTGATAAATTGTTCGGAATTAATTACGTTTTCATTGCTCCATTTGCGGATAAATTGAATGTCCGCGATGTCGGTTTTGCTTACATGTTGCCCAAAAAATTTTGTTATTTTTGAATTGATAAGCAACGATTCCGGCACGTCGGAAGTTGCGAAAATACCATCGTTGGAAGAATCAAGCACCGCATTCAAAAGACGCTCACGCAACTCAATCTCCGAATCTTGCTTGACATAATCGGTAATATTTCTTGACATCTCAATTGCAAGACTAATCTTGCCCGTCTCGTAATCATACAAAGGATGACTCGATAATTCGTACCATTGTTTAAAATCAGGATTGTAATATTCGTATTTGTACGCTTTGCCGTCCGCAAACGTTTTCAAACACGGACAAAATGAACAACTCTTGTCATTGCCCGTAATCGCCTCGTAACACTTCGTCAAACGAACCCCCAACTCCGGTATCTGATTCGCAAGATTCTCACTAACACGATGCACTTGCAAATCACGATCAACAATAAGAAATCCATCACCAACCGCCTTGAAAATGTCAATAAAACCTTGATCCTCACGAAACAACTCCCGCACTTCAGTAACATCACGCGAAACAATCGCCAAATACAAAACACCATCGGAATTGAACGGATAAATATTCGTTTCGATGTATTGTTGTTTTGAATCTTTCTCGTAATGCGTTTCAAATTTTTGCGGAGTGCCAAGTTCAGCTTTGTTGAAGATGTTGTCGAGAAAATCTTGAGTGATCAGTTTGTTATGTTCGTCGGTTAGATTACCTTTTTGCCTGATGACTTCAAAATACGTTACCCCAATACAATTTTGGAGATTAGAATCGAGCAAACTCAACGCCGCATTATTGGCAAAGATTATTTTTTTGTTGCGGACAATTTCTAAAGGTTCGGGTAATGAATTAACGATGGCGTTGAATTTGTGGTAATTATTTTCGTTGTCAACCCGCGTCAATTCGTCATTCGTTACATCGGTAATAAACACCATAACATGCCCGACATCAACACCATTTTTAATCGGAACAAATTGAAACGAATAACATTTACCTTGCAGCCAACATGTTTTTATTTCGTTCAATTCGCCCTGCAATGCGTTTTTGACGGCGAGAGTAATTTTGGGGTGTTCATTGAACAGAGAGTTTACGGTTATTCCGATGTAATTTTCGGGTTTAATGGTTACGTGTACGAATCCGTTACCCATCGTCTGCACAACCTTCCCATATCGATCAAAACAAACTAAGAACCGACCAGTTACCGCCGCCAATCCTTCAACAAATTGCGCCAAAATATCAGATGAGATCATGCTATTTATGTGTTTAACCGTTCATCAATATACCAAAGCCAGCACAAGCGGTAGGCTTCGCCCTTGAACAACCGCTTCGCGTTGTTGCGCTTCCGTAACCAGCACCATGAATTTTAAAACAGCTTGAGTATATTAAAGACGCATTGCGTTAACATACTCACCGATTAAGATTTTTAGAATTACTCTCAGGGAATTTCCAAAAAACCTAATTTTTATCTAATTTCCTTAACTAAACAACCTTAGTAGCAACTAGCTAAAAAAACACTAACCTCATTAAACAGGTTTTATGCGGATGTCGTGAATAATATTATAATAAGGTAATGAGGTTAGTGGTGTTCCCAATTGATTTTTTTGTTTCTTTTGATCGTTCGGCAAGGTCTCTCATAAGCGAGTGATTCTACCAAAGCCCCGAAAAGGTCGCAATCACTCCCCTAATGAAAATATGCCATCAAATAAATCAGTTTTTGTGCGGAAGATTTTTTCAAATATCCTTATTCGCCTTCCTCGCCTTTGTGGTGTTTATACTAAATATTTATGGATATGTACACGTAAGTTAAAATTTAACGATTAAACGGATTAAACTGGTGCGTTTGTAGCGATTTTGTTCTTAAATATGGATTGTTGTTTATTCTGATGCCATAGAATATCGATACTATCGCTTGAAGATTTATAGTCGGGATCAAACTTAAATTCCGAATAAATCGAAGTCAATGAATTGACTTCACTGCCAAAAAATATTGTCAAGCCAAGTGGGTTGAATTTTTGGGTTCTCACTAAACAACTTAACAACTATATTTTAGGAGAATTTACATGAAAGTAACAAAAGCCGTAAACGGCACAAAGAACGTTTCCCTAAAGACTAACGTTTCCAATGTGGAAAAAAATGTTAATTTAGGGGGGGGGGGGGATTAGGAGAAATTAGCTCTGCTCTATCCTTCTTTTGGCAAAAAACATTCTTACCCCAATGCCTCAACCTCTTGCCAGGTTCGTAAAGAAATCGAACCTCTCGGAAATTCAAAAAATTGCTCGAAAAAACGTTACTCACTCATGTTACGCACCAGCGGTGCGTTTGATTTTTGCCGCTCGCGACTCCTATCTTTCCAAGCGTAGGGACAACGCTTGCCGTCGCCCTTATTTTTGGGGCAACCGCAAGGGTTGCC
>JAIRWK010000023.1 GCA_031268995.1 Planctomycetaceae bacterium | reverse complement strand
AATCAAGGAGTTCCGCCGAGTGTTCACCCGATACGACAAACTTGATGATACCTATAACGCTTTTATCGCAATCGCAAACATCGCCGTCTATCTAAAAATTAGCGTCAACACTACCTAGTTCCGTTTTATCTTTGTTCCCATTTTGTCGCAAATACCGCAACCCACTGCATGAACACCGACAACATAATCGGTCAGCGTGGTTTACGACGGATAGATTAGATATTCAATAGAAAAATTATTTTGATTATTTTTGATTTTATACCAGAGCCGTATAATTGTTCACATTTATACTCCAGCTGTTTTAAAATTTCCGAAGCTGTATACGCTTGTGTGCCAGCTTCAGGAATTTTAAAACAGCTGGAGTGTGCAGCTTGAGGGAGTTTCAAAAAGCGCGAGCAACTCTGCATCGAAGCCGACTCATGAGAGTACAAAAATTCTCCCTGCTTGTCAAGCTGTATAAATTTGTTAAGATTCGTTTCCTTCTTTTTTGGGGTGCAAGTTTTTCTGCATTTATTGTTGTGAAGTGTTTTTTGGGTTGTTGGAAATTGTGGAGTGGTCGGTGTGTTGCCGTATTGGGTTTCAGGGATTTTTTAATGTTTTTTTGGTGTTTGTCATGGATATAGGTTATTACCCGGGTTGTGCGTTGCATGGTTCGTCGTTTGATTATGAGCGGTCTGTTTATAAGTGTATGGATGTTTTGCAAGTTGGTCTCAAGGAGCTTGATGATTGGATATGCTGTGGTGCGACGGCGGCGCACAATATAAACAAAAAACTCGCGTCCGCCTTGCCGGCGCGCAACCTTGCAATAGCTGAACGAGACGGACTTGATACGGTTTTTGCGCCTTGCCCGATGTGTTCAATGGAGTTGATAAAGGTTGCTAATTTGGTCAAATCCGATGAGTCTGTGCGGAACGAGATGTCTGATATTGTTGAGGACAAGGTTACGGGCAAAACGGAAGTAATTAACCTGATTCAAATTTTCCAGCGTGTTGGATACGAAAACATCAAGTCAAAAATAACAAAAGAACTCGCGGGTTATAAACCGGCGTGTTATTATGGTTGTCTTTTGACACGTCCGCCGGAGGAGTTGCGGTTTGATGATTGTGAGCAACCGAATTCAATGGAAAATTTACTTCGCGAACTTGGCGCGGAACCGGTTGATGATTGGAATTATAAGACGGAGTGTTGTGGAGCGGGGTTGACGCTGGCGGACGATTCTGTGATTATTGATTTGACGTACAAGATTCTGACAAACGCAAAAAAACACGGCGCAAATTGTATGGTAGTTGCTTGTCCGATGTGTCATGTAAATCTTGATATGAAGCAATCCGCTATTGAAAAAGTTAAGAAGGAAAAAATCGATCTGCCGGTTTATTATCTTTCTGATTTGGTTGGTATTGCGATTGGGTTATCTGAAAAAGATCTTTGTATAAATAAGCATTTTGTCAAACCTAAACAATTCGCAGGTTGAGACGAAACCAAAAATATATTGTTTCGTTATTTTTTATTTTAGTTGGTGTAATGCGCCTTTGATAGCAACTTATTATTTCCATCTTTATGCCTTTATTTTTTTGCCCCAACGAAAAAAATAAAGGCATAAAGGAAATTTATACCGTAGCCGGTAAGGCGATAGGCTTCGCCCCCGAACAGTCGCTTCGCGTTGTTGCGCTTGCATGTTCAGCTTCAGGAATTTTAAAGTAGCTTCAGTATATAGATACAATTTGTGCTATTAAATGGCGCAGGTATCAACATCTCACGTTAAAGAAAATTTTTGATATTATGTCTATTGAGACTTTGAGTTGGGTTGGTGATGTTTCGGATGGTTTTTTGCGGTTGATAGATCAGACGTTATTGCCGTTGGAGTTGCGGACGATAGATTGTCGCAATGTTGAATCAGTTTGGGAGGCGATTAAACAACTTCGTGTTCGCGGTGCGCCGGCAATCGGTATAGCGGCGGCTTACGGTATGGTTGTTGGCGTGCAAAATGTTGGGGCGGGTTTGTTTGAGAAGCGTCTTTATGATGTTGCCCAATATTTAGCGTCAAGCCGTCCGACCGCTGTAAATTTATTTTGGGCAATAGACCGAATGAAACATCGCTTCGAGTCCGTCAAGGAATTGACATCAGACGGCAATACGGAAGTTGTTTCGCGGATTTTGGAAGAATTATTTTTGGAAGCGCGCAAAATTCACGAGGAAGACAGAACAATATGCCGTGCGATAGGAAATTTTGGTCAATCAATAATCAAAAACGGCGATACGTTCATAACGCATTGCAACGCTGGCGGGCTAGCGACGGCGGATTATGGGACGGCGTTGGCTGTCTTTTTTACTGCTGCCGAGTTGGGCAAACGGATTGCGGTTTATGCGGACGAGACGCGACCATTGTTACAAGGTGCGAGGTTGACGGCGTGGGAGTTGATGCAGAGGGGAATTAGCGCAACGTTAATTTGTGATTCAATGGCAGCGATGGTAATGCGTCAAGGTAAAATAAATGGTGTTATTGTTGGAGCAGACAGGATTGCGGCGAATGGTGATACGGCGAACAAGATCGGGACTTATGGTTTAGCGGTATCGGCGCATGTTCATGGTATTCCGTTTTATATTGCCGCGCCGGTGTCAACATTTGATTTAATGTTGTCGGATGGTTTGAGGATTCCGATTGAGGAACGCGGGGCGGACGAGATTTGTTGTGGTTTTGGGGTAAGGACGGCACCGGAGGGAGTTGCAGTTTACAATCCGGCGTTCGATGTTACACCGGCAAATTTCATAACAGGAATAATAACAGAACGAGGAATCATATCGCCCGTCAATAAAGAAAATATCGAAAAAATTATATCGTAGTCGGCATGGAGTGATACGCTTCGCCCTTGAACAACCGCTTCACGTTGTCACGCTTGTGTGGTCAACTTCAGGAATTTTAAACAGCTTGAGTATAAAATTCGACCGAATTCGAATAAAATTAATTTTTAGAAATTCCTTGAGTGTATACCGTAGCCGGTAGGGCGATGGGCTTCGCCCTTGAGCAACCGCTTCACGTTGTTGCGCTTGCGGGTTCAGCTTCAGGAATTTTAAAGTAGCTTCAGTATAATATGTTGAACAGATTATTTTTTTTATTGATTTTGGTTTTTTGTGTTTGCGGGGCATTTTTTATTTTTGGTTATCCGCGTGTTGTTGATGTTCTAATTTCAAGGGTTACTGTTCCGGTTGCTGATTTGGTTGTGGAGGGCAATCTATTGCGCGACGGTGGCGAATATTGGGAAGCCATATCTGACGGCAAAAAACAAATCGGTTTCCAAAAAACAATTATTCGTAATCAACCGAATGCATCATATTTTGAACGGCAAAGCAGATTGATGTTGTTGCGGCATGGGGAGTTATTTGATGTTGCGATGAAGTTGATTTCGGAGTCTGATGCGGATGGTTCTTTTGTGTCGGGGCAATCGTTGACGAGAGTAGGGGCTGATCCAATTGAGACGAACTTTCAAGTAAGAGACGACAAATTAATTATTTCGACCGACAAAACTGAAAACTCTATTGAGTGGGACAAGAATGTTGCTGGTGCGGATGCGGTGTTGAGATCGCTATTGCAAAAACCAATGCAACCGAACGAAAAACGTACAATAGTTCATCTCGACCCAAGCCAATCACAAATTATCGAAACGATATTGATCGCGGGCGATATTCGCGAATTGAGGCAATATAGCGGCAAGTTGCTTGAAATTTTTGTACAAAATAATATTGTCGGCGAAACGGTTACTCAAATGCGAAACTTACCGCCGATACCGGATTCGGTGTATTACACTGATCGCGGCGGCAGCATAATTTACACTGAAACAAAATTCGGCAACAGAACCATCTCAACATTGCGCACAACAAAAAAACACGCAACCTCCATCCTCGCAAACAACAATCCAATCGAATACGATAACTTCGGCGAAATACAATTGAGCGATCCGATTATTTCGCCGCGTGAATTGTCGCCGATCTCATTTCTTGTCAAAATACATAACGTCAAAACCAATTCCGATTCGATTGCAAACCGGTTTGCAACGTCGCCTTTTCAATCGGTAAAAGTTGTTGATTCGCGGAGTGTTATACCGAAGCCGGTATGTGCGGTAGGCTTCGCCCTTGAACAACCGCTTCACGATGCTACGCTTGCGTGTTCAGCTTCAGGAATTTCAAAACAGCCTGAGTATATTGTTACGGTTTGGAGTTCAATCGGCAGCGATCCGACGCGGTACGGTAACAATGAATACGAGATTGCAAATAACGTTACAAATAACACGGAACAACTCGATGAATATCTTGGATCGTGTGGATTGATTGATCTTGATGATCCGGATTTGCAGCAGTTGGCGTTATTGGTTGGGGCTGCTGATATGACGGTTTGGCAAACGGCGGTTGCGTTGGAGGCGTTGGTTTCAAAGAGTATTCGGTCGGGTTCAATTTCTGCTGGTTTTGCGTCGTCGTCGGAGGTTTTGCGTAAACGACGCGGCAATTGTACGGAACGGGCAGTTTTGCTCACAGCTCTTTGCAGAAAAAAAGGCATTCCAGCAAGAATAGTTTTAGGTTTAGCTTATTCAGAACAACAAAATGAAAACAACGACAACAATAAAAATAAAGATAAAAACAAAACAGAAACAACATCGGGAAAAATGGTTTTTCATTTATGGAACGAGGTATATGTTGATAGAATATGGCGACCAATTGATGCAACTTACGGACTCGGCGGCGCAGATGCCGCAAGAATAAAAATCACAGATAATTCACTTAAAAATAATTCCTTCCCGCAAATTTGCCGATCAATATTCGAAAACATCGGACAAATCGAAATATCACAAATATTAACCACAGAGAACACAGAGGGCACAGAGAGAAATTTTTAAAATTAATTTTATTCGATTCGGTCGGTTCTATTGACTGAAAATTGACCGAATTTGAAATAATTTGTTTTTGACAAACAATTCCTAACACGGTTCCCCAAAAATCGGCACAAGGTTTGGTAAAACGTTGGCAGAGACCGGATTCGGTAATATAAATTTGCTTCAACCTAAATACAGTCTGAAGTTCATAAAGCGTAATACGGGGACTGCTAAGGCTCTGAAACACAAAACTAATAAGGAAGAAATCAAACGCCCTATACTCAAGCTGTTTTAAAATTCCCGAATCTGAACAGGCAAGCGCAACAACGTGAAGCGGTTGTTCAAGGGCGAAGCCTATTATGGTATAAAACGATGTTTCCGTCGGATAAAACATGTACCGCGAGCAATCTTTGACAACTCATCGCCATCAAAATCTCTTGAAACAACTGCGAATGTTTGAAAAGGGGTTCATTATCTAAAAATGGATTAAAGATGATGTAAAAAAGAACAGAAAAAAACAAATTGTACAAAAAAATACACACATCTCCTGTACCAATTTCCTCTTAACCCCTTAACTTAATATCTATGGGGGTTAGGGGTGGTTTTTGATGGGTTAGAGGTGATTTTATACTAGTACGCAAACGACGCGGAAATATTAGCGAACAATTGCGAAATTGGATTTGAAAAAAAATTATGCCAATGAGGTTTTGAAATGGAATTTGTGAAATATGTTGCTCGTTATGGTGCGATGCGTATTCAGGGGATTTTTACTTTTCCTGTTGAGGAGCGTTTACGTCATGGGGATCGTGTTGTGGTTCATACGTTGCGTGGTCATGAGGTGGGTGTTATTTTATGCGTGGCAACTGAGGAGATAGAGGCGGCAATGGGTGCGGATGTTGTTTTGGATCGTGTGATACGTTTGGCAACATCGGGGGATGAGGCGGAGTTGCGCCGTATTCGCAATATTGAGCGGGAAGAGTTTTTGCGTTGTCGTGAGGTTGTTGGTCAGATGAATATTATGATGGATTTGGTTCGAGTTGAGCATATATTTGGCGGCGAGCGGATGATAGTTTATTATGTTGCGGAGGGTCGGATTGATTTTCGCGAGTTAGTCAAATTGCTGGCTTCCGAGTTTCAAATGCGTATTGAAATGCGTCAAATTGGCGTTAGAGACGAGACGCGTTTGCTTGCGGATTTTGGCGATTGTGGTTTAGAGGTTTGTTGCAATCTTTATTTGAATGACATGTCGCCGATATCGATGAAGATGGCGAAGTTGCAAAAAACGACGCTTGATCCCAACAAGGTTTCGGGGCGTTGTGGGCGGTTGAAATGTTGTTTAAGGTATGAGCATGATCATTATGTTGAGACGCAAAAGAAGTTGCCGCCAATTGGTGCGGAAGTCATAACGGTAGCGGGCGAGGGCAAAGTTATCGGACACGAATTACTTGTGAACAAGGTTTGGGTTGAGATTCCAGAGTCGGGCAAAAAATTATTTTGTGCGGCGGCGATCAGGTTGAAATGGGATTTGATCGAAATTCAAGGAACAAATAATAAAAATTGTACAAACAACGAAAATGAATGAATAATCCTTAACACGAAAGATGCAAAAAGAACGAAAGACACGAAAAGGGGAGAAGGGATTTTTTAAACTTTTACTAAACTTTCGTGCTTTTCGTGTTTAAAAGTAATTATAGAGCGCGTCTGATTTTTCTTACGGGTTTTCCGAAAACGGGTTTATTATTTGTTGGGCGGTTTTCGTCTTTTTCTTCGTTTTCGACTGGTTTTGAGAAAGATTCAAAGCCCTTCAAATCCGCACGCTTCAATAACTTCTCAATCCGCATCTCAATTCTCGTTAATTCATTGCCCTCTTCCGCCGTAACAAAAGTAAATGCCACCCCATCTCGTCCCATTCGCCCCGTTCTGCCAACACGATGGACATAATCATCACAAAAATGCGGAATATCATAGTTGATGATATGCGAAATACCCGACACATCAATCCCACGCCCCACAACATCCGTCGCAACTAAATACCGTAACTCACCCGCACGAAATTTACTCATTATTCTATCACGATCAACTTGCTGAAGATCACCGTGAATTGCCGAAAGACTCGCAATTTGTTTCGATAATAATCTTGCTAATCTGTCCGCGCCGCGTTTGGTTCGTGTAAATATTATTGCTTGATTCGGGCATTCCTCACTTAACAAATAAACAAGCGCATCAAACTTACGATCCTGATCAACAGTAACATAAAATTGCTCAATCGTATCAACCGAAACACCCTTATTCGAAAAATCCAAAACCTCCGGCTCACGCATGTAACGTTCGGCAAGTTTGACAACCGGCGGCGGCAATGTTGCACTGAAAAGTAAAGTCTGCCGTATTGCCGGAGATTTTTTCAATATCTTTTCAATATCGGGTCTAAAACCAATATCAAGCATCCTGTCCGCCTCGTCAAGCACAACCCATTTCAACGAATCCGTAACCAATACCCGTCGATTCATCAAATCCAATACCCGACCGGGTGTACCAACAACAACATCAATTCCCTCACTCAATTTCGCAATCTGTTTGACAATCGGCTTGCCGCCATAACACGCCGCCGTCCGAATTTCCCGCCCATACGAAAGACGAACCACCTCATCCCGAACTTGCACCGCCAACTCACGCGTCGGAACAAGAATAAGCGCAACAGGTTCGTTACCAGGTTGGCATTCCTCAATCCCTTCAATAATCGGAATTGAAAACGCAGCCGTTTTGCCCGTACCGGTTTGAGCTTGTCCCATAATATCTTTGCCTGCCTTGACTTGCTCAAACACTCCCGCCTGAATCGGCGTCGGCTCAACATACCGCAAAATCCGTAACGCCTCCAACATCACATCAGATAAACCAAGACTCGAAAAACCACTCGCATCCGTCTCAATATCCGCCGGATCAGGACGTTTCGACATAACTAACCGTGAAATATCACCACGCTGCTGTCTGCCCTTGCGCAACTGATTGTCCGCCTTCACAACACCCGCCGCCTCCGAATCAACAACCTCCGCCGCTAACTTCTTGCCAATAAATTTGTCAACAACAGTAACCGCTGGACTAATTTTTTTCTGACTCGGCTTGACCGCAATTTTATTTTCTCTAGGAACCGGAGCAATATTTTGTTTTGTCGCGGGCGTGGGCGGAGTTGGTTGACGGTGTGTTGTTGCCGGAGAAACCGGTAAAACCTTTGATGGCGGAGAAACGGTCGATAATTGCTGATTGGGCAATTGTTGACTGGGCAAAGGTTGCAAAGAAAAATCAAGCGGAACATACTCGCGTTTGTCAGGGTCCCAAACCATCTGCTCCTTTTTGGGCTTCGGCAATTCATGCGGCAAAACGCTATATACCGAAGTCGGTATCGGCGATAGGTTTCGACCTTGAACAACCGTTCCACGTTGTTGCGTTTGCGAATCCTGCTTCGGAACTTTTAAAGTAGCTTTGGTATAAATAGACGGACTCGAAGGCAAAGATGACTTGCCTTTATTATTATTTAAATTACCTTGATCTGATTTAATGTTGCGAATATTCCGCGTTTCCGAACCGGCAGAACGGTTTGGCGGCGGCGTTTGTTTGGCGGCGTTTGGTTTTTTCGAGGGTTGGGGCGTGGTTGCGGCGTTAGCCGTTTCCGGTTTTTTCGCCGTCCGGTCAAGACATGATTTCTCGCCCCTGTACGTCCGCCCATAACTCGGCAAATTCAAATCGTCCTCCTCAAACGATTCAAAAAGCGATTTTGTACCGAATCCCTTTGTTTTACGCGGATTCAGAGCCGTGCTACCATCGAAATTAACCGTAATTTTTCTGCGCGGTTTTTTGACAACACTTTTTGAGTTGAGATTTTTAGCTATTCGGGTTTTGTCCAAAACACTCTTGCCAACAACCGCCGACGACGAATCCGCTTCCGCCTTCTCCAAATTTTTACCAACAACATTCACGCTGACATCATTTGTCGTTTGGCGAACTCTTTTCTTTATTCTTTTGGGGCTATTTGCTGTCGTGTTGGAGTTTGGTGAAATGTTGTCGGCTTGGGTGTTGTGAGATTTTGGGGAAATAGTTGCAACACCAGACGGCGCAAGCATGGTCTTTGCGGCGGTTTTTATTTTTGATTTTTTGGGCGGTTCGTCTTGCGTGTGAAAATCATTTTGGACATAAGCTTCCTCGTTGTCCGCGCCCTCAACAAAACCCCATTGAAACGAATCTACCAAATCCGCGCGTCGATCTTTACGTTTTGTCCGCGAGCCTGTTGAGAAATTATTGTTACGATTATTATCTGTATTTTCTTTATTATTTTTAGTTATTACCATTGCGATTTCCGTTGTAATACCGTAGCCGGTAAGGGCAGTAGGCTTCGCCCATGAACAACCGCTTCACGTTGTTGCGCTTGCGTGTTCAGCTCCATGAACTTTAAAGTAGCTTGAACGTAATACCGTAGCCGGTAGGCTTCGCTATTGGGATTTTTTAAAAATTACCATTACTGCCCTTAACCCCTCCGAAGGAGAGGAATAATTCCCCTCCTTCAGAGGGGTTAAGGGCGGTTTTATGCTAGCACGCGCCCGATATTGGGGATGTTTTTCCTAGACACCTGCCACTCGCCAACTGCCACTCGCCAACTGCCACTTTTTTATTTACTGCCACTTTTTTATTTTGGGAAAATTATTTTTGATCGCACCGTTATGGTCGCCTTGACGCGGAAATTGATCTCACTCGGACAACCGCAAGGGTTGCCCCAACATTGGTCGTTTTTATTTCTTGTCCATTACGCAACTCACACCGCCAGCGGCTGGCAAATATGCTTCGGTTGTGTAATTCGCAACCATTCTGTGCGCACTGAAACGCCACGCCAACGTGCTAATTGAATTTTTCATCCGCTTAATCCACTTCTCCGGCAAACCATACTCATCAGTCTCATAATACAACGGAATCACTTCATTTTCCAACACGTCAAAAAGACTCTCCGCATCCCTTTGATCCGTGATTTCGTCGTCAACATGACTTTTACCGTTGCTGATAGCAAACCCGTTCGAACCGTCATACGCCTCCGCCCACCAACCATCAAGTATCGATAAATTAAGAGCACCATTCAACACCGCCTTCATCCCGCTCGTACCAGACGCTTCCAACGGTCGGCGCGGATTATTGAGCCACACATCCACGCCTTGAATCATGTGCCGGCAAACATTGATGTCATAATCCTCAATAAATACAAACCGATTCGCAAAACTTGAATCATTACGCAAATTAGCTATCGTTTGAATAAACTCTTTGCCCGGATTATCCGCCGGATGTGCCTTGCCCGCAAACACGAATTGAACCGGACGATCAGGATCATTGCAAAGCCTCGCCATCCGCTCGAATTGATTTAGGACAAGAGTTGCGCGTTTATAGGTTGCAAAGCGCCGTCCGAATCCGATTGTCAAAATCTGCGGGTCGAGCAATGTTCTCGCGTGTTCGATTACGTTGTCCGCTTCACCTCTCCGGCGGCATTGCCGACTAACTCTACGGCGAATAAACGCTATCAACAAATTTTTCAACGCATTGTGTGTCTCCCAAAGTTCACCCCCGTCTATTCCAAGTATTGGCTCCCATTCACGCGGATCATAAGACTCATGCGACCAACTCGGCGGAAGATAACGCTCAAACAACGTGTTCATCTGCCAAGCCATCCAACTCGGAACATGCACACCATTTGTAATATGCCCAATCGGCACCTTCTCCTCCGGCAAATTAGGCCACAAACAATGCCACATCCGCCTCGATACAACCCCATGCAACGACGCAACCGCATTCGCAAAACGCGACAACTTGCAACCTAAAACCGTCATACAAAACGGCTCGTCCGTACTTGCCGTATCGACCCTGCCAAGAGACATCAAATGACTGTGATCAATACCAAGCTCATCACGCAACGGACCAAGATGCTCCTCAATTAAACCACTGTCAAATCTGTCATGCCCCGCCGGAACAGGCGTATGTGTTGTGAACACAGTCATTTGAGCAACATCAGACGCGGCGGTTTGGAAATCCATCCCGTCATCGTGCATTCTTTGGCGAACCGCTTCAAGTGTTGCGAATGCGTTATGTCCTTCGTTCAAATGGTAAACACCCGGCACAATCCCCAACGCCTTCAACGCACGAATACCGCCAATACCCGAAACAATTTCTTGTCTAATTCGCGTGCGATTGTTCCCGCCGTAAAGCCGACTGGTCAACTCCCTATCGTCCGGCTGATTTTCCTCAATATCGGTGTCAAGAAGATAAAGCGGCACGCGACCAACATTCATTTTGCGCACCTTAGCGTAAATTGTTCCTGTGCGGGTTTCAATTGAGACTGTGATTTTGTTACCGTTCGCATCTACTGCGGGTTCGAGCGGTAAATATTCAACCATCGTGTCAAGATATTCTTCTTCTTGCCATCCGTTGATATTGAGTTGTTGTTTAAAGTAACCTTGATTATAGAACAATCCAATTGCGACAAGCGGCACGCCTAATCCGCTTGCACTCTTGATATGATCACCCGACAACACACCCAAACCGCCCGAATAAATCGGCACCGATTCATGCACGCCAAACTCAAGCGAAAAATACGCAACAGGACGCGACCCCAAAACACCAACATTTCTCGCCGCCCAACGTGTACGAGTATTCATGTACTCGTTCATTCGCCGATACGCCTGATCGATTCGCGTGTAAAGAACAAGCTCCGCAGCTCGCACTTCAAGCCGTTCGGGTGTAAATTCACGCAAAAGGGCAATTGGATTATGACCGAGTTGACGCCATCTGATTGGGTCGAGTGAACGGAACAAGTTAATCACTTCAGGATGCCAACTCCACCAAAGATTGCTAGCAAGAGCCATACATTTGCTGTAGAGACTTTGCGGCGTGATGCCAAGTATTTTGTCTGATTTTTCGGTTACAACAGAGTGGTTCTTGTTTGAATCGATATTTTTACTCATTTTATGATAAAAATTATTTTAAAATTCCTGCCGCCGCGACAACCTCACAACGCAACACGTCGGATAATTACAGCAACTTGAAACGTTTGCTCAAGGGCAAAACTCATCGCCCACACTGGCTACGGTATCGAGACCAAACCAACAACGACAAACGAAGGAACGCGAATTGTACATGAAAACCAGCCCATTACAACAACCCCCCCACCGACAGAAATGATCACAAATATGCTGAAGAGAATTTCTAAAAACTCATTTTAGTCCTGTAACGGTAGCGTCCTTGCTGCCGCAATCGGGAGCGGGACGTTCCCGCTACTGTTGGTTTTTAGAAATTCCCTCATGTCCCCTTTGTCATTTATGTCCATAATGTCCCTTAAAAACATCGGACAAAAAATAGAGGCATAAAGGAATTTAAGAAATACGACCGGTGCTAAAACTGAAGGAAGGTTTTTTTGAAAATTCCCAATCGTTTATTTTCCTCTTTTCATTGCAATTATGCCGCTTCGGACGAGTTCGATAATTCCGAACGGGGCGACTGCTTCGATGAATCCTTCTAATTTTGATTCATTGCCGGACAATTCGATCATCATGCTTGTTGGAGCGACATCGACAACTTTAGCTCGGAAAATTTTGACGATTTCAAGAACTTTGCTTCTAGCACCGGGCAACGCTTCTACGCGAATCAACAACAAATCACGTTCAACTAATTTATCGTCTGTAATATCTTCTGCGTTTATTACGGTTACGATTTTTTGGAGTTGTTTTATGACTTGTTCGCGCACTTTCGTGTCGCCCACAACAACGAAGGTCATGTGTGAGAATTGCGGATTTTCCGTTTCGCCTACAGCTAGGCAATCAATATTGTAACCACGCGAGGCAAGCATCCCCGAAATGTGAGACAAAACCCCCGGAACATTATGAACCAACGCCGAAATTACATGTCGCATAAAATCAAATTATATACCGATACACACCCAAACCAACACGGACATAAACATTGCCCAAAAACAACCGCATTCTATCGACAAGCCCAAATTTGTCAACTAAGGCATCACTCCAAACACACACCATCGCCCGAAAGTAAAACTGTTTATTGAACATTAATGGTCATTTATTTTTTTGGCGATGCCTAATTGGCTTTTAATGGACAAAAGGGCAGAGGGGGCATTAGGGACTAGAGTTTGGGGTGCAGAGTTTTTTTACTTTTCTGAGAATAATATTTCCGTCCTTTTTGTCCCTCATGTCCCGAAGGTCTGGGACATGTCCCGAAGGTCCTGGGACATGTCCCGAAGGTCCTGGGACATGTTCCGAAGGTCCTGGGACATGTTCCGAAGGTCCTGGGACATGTTCCGAAGGTCCTGGGACATGTTCCGAAGGTCCTGGGACATGTCCCGAAGGTCCTGGGACATGTTCCGAAAGTCCTGGGACATGCCCCGAAAGTCCTGGGACATGCCCCGAAAGTCCTGGGACATGCCCCGAAAGTCCTGGGACATGCCCCGAAAGTCCTGGGACATGCCCCGAAAGTCCTGGGACATGTCCCAAAAGTCTTGGGACATGTCCCGAAAGTCCTGAGACATTCCTGAAAGTTCAAGGGACACCACTGAAGGTCTTGTGTGGATTTTTAGTAGCCGTTCACACGGTTTTTCGTTTGGGCGGTGATAGAAATTGTTTTTTAACGCGAAATACACGAAATTTTCCGCGAAATAACACGAAACTATTTTTCGCGACCTTTTGCGGTCTTTCGTGTGTTTCGCGTTTAAAAATCTGTTCTTTGAACGATTACAAAAAATAAGTATGAACGGTTACGAGAGATTTATACCGTAGCC
>JAIRWK010000397.1 GCA_031268995.1 Planctomycetaceae bacterium | reverse complement strand
GTTTCATAACATAGACACAAAAAATATTTTTGTGTCAAAATATAACAAAGTTAATAAATTTTGTTATAA
Source organism: Planctomycetaceae bacterium (assembly GCA_031268995.1). GTDB lineage: Bacteria > Planctomycetota > Planctomycetia > Pirellulales > Thermoguttaceae > WRKP01. The sequence continues at coordinate 3,600 of JAIRWK010000397.1, read as the reverse complement.
CCCATTTTAATACAAATAATTATAAAATTTGCAAAAGTTCAGTTTAAATTAACGTTTAGTGGTACGGCGGAAAAAGAAGATTACGAAATTTACGACGGTGATACGTTGATAAGCGGTGCTAATGATCGTTGGTCGAATAATGGTACGGTTTTTAGTTACAAAATTCTTACAGGTAACGATTCTGTAACATTGACGTTCAAATTGGTTGACAACCAAACACTTGAAGATGCAGAGGAGACATTAACAATAACTCTCACCGATGCCGTTGCCACAGTAAACGGTACAACTCAAGACATAAAAATCGGAACAGCAACCGCAACCACTGTAAGGATCAAGAACGACAGTTTCAATGTCAAATGGCAAACAATAGCCGGAGCAGATGCCAACAAAGCTACGATCTCCGCAGATCCAAATAGCGGCGGTCAAAGAGTTTTCCCCGAAAAATCAACACCAACCGGCGCAATTGAAAATAAATTTGAATTAGTATTTGAGTTGGAGGTAGCTGCAACAGCGAACACAACTCTCTACTTCAAAATTTTCGACGCTGACAATTTTATCGGCTTGGGAAACAACGATAACAATGCGGATGCATGTACTGGTAATGATAACTATGCAAGCTTGTCTGCTACGACCGGTTCGGTAACAATTGCAACAGGTGCAACTAGTGCAACATTGACGGTAGTAGTTTATCCTGCTAATTACACCGGCACAAAATTGACCGGCAATACAACAACGATAGTTATTGATTCGGCACACGTTGGCGACAATTTTATTGTCGTAGCTGATACCAATCAAACCAAAGTAAACACTAACGCTACTCTCGGTACAACTGAAGGTACTCGCTACAAGGAAACCAACGGCTATGTACAAACTGATCTTTTGACCGTTTGGAGAACATTGAATGTAGAACTTGATACTACTACTTGGACGGGGATGCCTGACGGTGATATAAAGGCTCCTTTGGATGGTTTGGTAGAGAATGAATTAGCAAGAGCGTGTGTGGCGGTAAAAGAATTTACACAAGAAGATTTTACTGTACTTGAAGTGCCAGCTGTTGCCCAAGATGGTGATATTGATGCAATACTGGGGATTTCTTTGGACGCTTCTGGAGTACCGTATGTTTCTGGACCAGGAATAGGGCGTGAGATAGCGCATAGTACTCCATTATTCTGGACGGTTAGAATACTTACTGTACCAAAAACAATGGGAGGCGAAACTTTTGGAGCCTTTGTTTCTCCAGTAAATTCAATTGTGTTGTCATACGGTAATATTAACAGTAAGGTAGAAACGTGGAATGCACTGCATCCAGACGAATCCACCTTCCTATCCTATGAACTTGAGCGGACGGTTTTGCACGAGATTTGCCATGTTCTTATCGATGATAATAACGAAGTTGGTATCGTGTTTAACACTTCCGGTGTACCGCGTGTTTACAGTACGGGTAATGCAGTGGATGTATCAACCATTGGCGTACGAAACTATATAGGCAGAGATGCGAATAATGTTCCTAACATTGAAAATGATTTGTACAGACGGCATCTATATTCGTCGTTAGTAACTACTGATATTCGCGACATACAGAAGCACTCCCTGGCTTATAACTAATAAAGGAGAACTCACTAATGTTTAAAAATATTTTGATCGCGAAATTAGTGATCTTTGTTTTTACGTTTGGATTGGCGGCGGATGAGGTTCAATACAAGCGTGGTGGTACGACGGTGTTGGAAGTTTTTCCCAAGGAGATCAAGATAGGTGATACACTTTATTGTGTCATAAAGGCAACCAATGATGCTGATGTTGCCAGATATCGGAGAACCGTGCTCAATGGTGCGGCTTATCGCGGGGGGCATCTTTCATGGGTTGGCTTCGATGAAGTTAAAAATTCCATTTTTGATGGTGAAAAAAAGTGGGAGATTTACCCTTACATAGAGAAGCTTACTGCTCGTGTTGACTTTGGCTCCTTACCGGAAGTTTTGGTTAATCCGCGATCTTCTGCTTTGCTTTTTGCATACGATATACGCGTGGTATCATTGGAAGATTTACACACACCATTTTGGCAGGATGTACAAAAAAACTTGCAACAACATGGAAAAGAAATGGAACTCCGCGTCAAATTCCAACCTTACTTTGATGACCTTTCCGTGTTGAGTGAAAAAATTAAGATTCAACCGCGTAAGGGAAATGAAATGAAATTGTTAGAGGAATGGCATCGAAATACGCCTCTGTACTTGTTTCCAACATTGAATCTGGACGAAGGGTACAATCGCAACAGTAATAAGGATGACTCTGAAAAATGGATACGAAAAAAAGTCAAGGTTGGGTACTCATACGACGCACCACAAGTATTTTTACGACTTCGTAATCTTTATCCTTGTTACCCGAATTTACCGGAGGATTGGAAAGGATGGAAAGAACTTGAAGAGAAATTTGAACCAAGCACGTTAAGGGATGAGATTCGCTGGACAAGAATATGTTACCAATATTGTGCAACGGAAGATGACAAGGTGCTTGATGATTTAAAGTCGTGGCTTGAAAAAATGAATCCAATTCAACGAGCTGTAATGGTCAACTACCGAAAAGAAGGTGAATTCAAAAAATCACCCGCCACAATAAAACTCTACGAGACAATCCAGTTGTTCAAGGATAAAAAATGAGGTGTATTATGACAAAGTTATTTACGATTGTGATTATATTTTTTGGTCTGTTTGGAATTACAGTTGCAGGTGAACCAGAAAAACCTAAAGAGGTCCTAACGACTCTGGGTATTTTTCCTCGTGATATGCAAGTTGGCGACACCGTTTATTTATCGATCCAGCATTTTAACAATACAGAATCGGAGTTCAATTGCCGTTATCCTGAATACGATCCGGTTTACCAACAGTACGGTGATCCTATTAGGTATTTCGTAGTCGATGGCATAAAAAAATGGGAATTTATCCCTTACACCGCCGACATTATGGAATTAGATACGGGACCGCCCGTACCCATTCATATTCGTTCGGGAGAGACTAGGTTGCTTGTCGCGAGAGGATTTTGTGTTATGGGATTGGAGGATTTTAATGACGAGTTTTGGGCTGATTTGATACGGAATTTGCCGGAGACGGGGAGGGAGATAACTTTTCAAGTTGAATTAGTTGCGACCGCCAATCATCCGTTTCAGGTGATACATGGGAAGCAACAATTGATTTTAAGAGAAAAAATTAAACTTCGCCCACGCAAGAAAAAGGAGATGGCAGTTCTTGAAAATTGGTATAAAAGCACACCAAAAGAAATGTTTTCAACTTTGTACGCGAAAAAGATTGAATCAGCATATCAACCTGTGTGGCAGCGTAGAGTTTTAAAACAGCATTATCCCTCATTGCAGAAATCTGATATTGATCCAAAACTCAAATATATTTTACGAAAAGACAATCGTTATCCCACTTATCCCAATTTGCCAGAGGATTGGCAAGGTTGGAAAAAACTTGAGGAGAGTTTTGAGCCGAGTACGCTTCGGGATGAGATTCGTTGGACGAGAATTTGTGTACAATATTGTGTGACAGGTGATGACAAGGTTCTTGACGAGTTAAAAACTTGGCTTGAAAAAATGAATCCAATCCA
>JAIRWK010000144.1 GCA_031268995.1 Planctomycetaceae bacterium | reverse complement strand
ATTGGCTCTGGATTGCAATTTTGCAACGTGTTCTTCAGCAGACACGCCGAGCCGCCGCCAATTCCGAATTGTCGCATCAGAAATACCTGTTTCATCCATAAACATCGTTCCGCTTAATGCGGTTGTGTCAAAAAGTGTTTTCATATTATTAGGCATTTATTTATTATCTCATGTTACACATCGGTGATAATCAGACGTATTTTCCCCGTCTCGTTAGGGATGAAATGTTGGTGTTTCTACCAACATTCCGTCCCTAATGGGACGGCGTTTTTTTCAATCGCGTGTTTCTACCAACATTCCGTCCCTAACGAGACGGCGTTTTTTTTAATCGCGTGTTTCTACCAACATTCCGTCTCTAACGGGACGGCATTTTTTTTACTCGCGGCTTCTACCAACATGTCGTCCCTAACGGGACTAGGAAAATACGTCTGGCTATCACCGATGCGTAACATGAGTTACTCCTTCGCACAATACGTATATGATCACAGCTATAAGAGTCAACCTTGCAATCAATTTTGTTTTTGATTGCCATTTTAGCATCGTGAACATTCCGGCAATGAAAATTAACGTTACCCCAACATTGCCCCAAGAATGTAACGGATAAACAAACCCATGTTCAGAAAACGGTACTAACAATTTCAACTCCCAATCCGGTAAACCTTCATATCCAGACGAAACAACATCCGCCGCAAGATGCGATAACGACGCAATCACCGCAAAAATTAACCAAAAAATAATACCTAAACGCGAATACCGAACACGAACAAAAAAATTGCCCTCCAAACCCGACACTCTAAATAATTTCAACACCAGACCCGACACTCGCGTAACAACATCATAAAAATAATCAAAACAACCAATAAATAAACCAACCAAAACACAAACTAATAAATTATGCCCCCAAACCCGATGCGACTCACTAAAAACCTCAAAACTATAAACAATCGGCAACGCATCCCAGTCAGGCAAAATAGCACAAAAACCAGATAACACCGCAAGTTGCCACCCGTAACGCCGCTCCAATCCTGTTGCCAATACAATATTGACTCCAAGAAACGCATGTTCTATCGTTGTCATAAATATATCCCCAAACTGTTTTAAAATTCTATACCCAAGTTGTTTTAAAATTCCCGCAACTGCGGTAAACCTGCAACGCAAAACGTTAGGCAAACGCAACAACGTGAAGCGATTTTTTAAGGACGAAGGCTATCGCCAATACCGGCTTCGGTACTCTTGGATTTAAGGTATTCCAGCCATTTTTTCATAATGGCTTCACCGATGGTTGGCGATGGAATTTGAGCGTATTCCTCAATCGTTTTGCCCCAATAGAAACTGATCCATCCTTGAGTAACCGGCTTGGAATCATTGACGAATTGATTCATTTCCTCAATACTGCATCTCATTGGGAACATCTCGGCAATGAGCAAAGGCTTTCCTATTGCGTAAACTTTGAGTGCTTGAATTGCCTTTTCGATTTTCCCGCCCTCTGGATAGAAATGGACGCTCACGAAATCCAAATTCTCCGCAACAACCGGATCGTAGAATAACGGCTTGGCGTTGTGCCACACCGTTGCCCAGGGAATAACACCTACCGTGATCAAATGTCGCTTGTCCTCCGAACGAATCGCCGCAACCAAGTGATTGACCCAAGCCTTTGCAATTTCATGTGATTTTCGCCCATTCGGTGTTCGTGTAATTTTCTGAACATAAAACATGTCCTCTAAACCTTCCGGTGTCAGCCAGTCGTCGGACTGTTTATCCGGCACAATTGGTTCGTTCATCAAGTCATAGCAAAAGACGGCGGCACTTGAAGCACATATCAGCGCAACATGTTTCCAAAACCTCGCCTGAACGTCCCAACGCTCTACTTCGTTCAAAGTATCATACCAGACAGGAATGTTCGCCTTCTTGTAACACGCCAATCCCGTAATGTAAAGATACAATCCGCGATCTTCCGCTGTTTGGATTAATTTTGCCAACTGCTTCAGCGATTTCGTATTGGTCTGTGTCGGGGAATCCATGAACCGTCCGACTTGCAGGTGAATACGGACAACATTCAACCCCAAGACTTTCATCTCACCAAAATCTTCAACAACTGTTTTCCATTCGTCCAGCCAATAGTCATCCAACAGCCGTAATTTGGCATCGTGATCGTAATTTACACCCCAGAACAGAATGGGTTTACCCGTTTCCTTCTTCACAAAATGCGTTTTGTCAGCACTGACCTCGACCCAATCCAACCGCTGCTTCGCTTGAGCAATAGAGAAAAGACAATTCCAAACCAACAATAAGATTCCACAATAAAATATTATTTTTTTCATATTTTCGTTATACTTTTCGTATGCCTACCGCCCATATCAGATCGGGATATTAAAAAAGAAGGGATTGTGCCGATGCGGCGTACAGTTTCTTTTCAACTCCCATAATTTTAGTCAAACGCTCATTTGCTGCGTGACAATAATTTCGATTAATTTCAAAACCAATGAAATTCCTTTTCAAAGAAACCGCCGCAAGAGCAGCTGTTCCACTGCCCATGAATGGGTCAATAACTATCTGATTTTCGCATGTTGTTAATTTTATCAAAAATTCAAACAAATCCAATGGTTTCTGGGCTTCGTGGATACGCGGTTCGTCTTTACGAAAACCGAATTCCAGCAAATTGGTTGGACAAGAACCGTTCTGCAGACAATCCTGTATGTTCATGGCTCCCACCTTATATTCCAAAATATTATCAGCAATTGTTCCGCCGATTTGGTAAGGCTTGACAAGCCAGGCAATCGGTTCCCAAATGGGAGCAAGATTTCCTAATCGCCAACCATCCCATTCTTTGGCAGATTCCTCTAGTCCGCGTCGTTCAAAAACAACACTAACACGTTGTGCCCGATGGTGTGCGGCTGTTTTTTTCCAAGCCAGCATGTCTTTTACTAAAAATTTTTCTTCTTCAAATGCGTTGATAACACGGTGAATTGTTCTTCTTGCTCCAAAAACAAAAAGTGATGATCCCGTTTTCATTTTGGGATAGATTTTCTTAATCCATTGACGGCACCAATTTTCATATTCCAACCCGATATTACGGTCGGATTGCGACCAACCGTTGATTGGTTTTCCGCGCCGTTTGAATGCTGGTTTTCCCTCCTGTGCGGGCGATTTTCCCAGCAATGCGGAATTCGTATTGTTGTGTAAAACATCCCATTCATCAAGATTGATCCCGTAAGGGATATCCGACAAAAACAAATCAATAGAATGATCATCCAATTTGTCCAGATGCTCAACACAATCCGCATTGATAGTCTTATTAAGATAATCTTTATTCATTGTCTCCCTTTTCGGCAATCATTTTTCTGATCTGATCAATTTTTGCCTCAATCTTTTCCGATTTTATCAAACGGCGAATTGCTTCTTGTTTTGATAAGCCCATTAATTCTGTGATTTTATTTTCCCAGTAAGCTATTCCTTCTTTTCCCAATTTACGCGTTGTTTCAACATCCAACCGTTTTATTTTTTCTAGGCTTGTAGGTGTTTGATCAAATATTTTCAAAATCACTGTGTCAATTTTTTCCCAATACTTTTTCGCAGATTTTAATTCGTTGTCATGTAAACAATTTTTGAGGTTCTTTCCGACATTCCATAGCAATTCGAAATCATTTCTTTTGTAAAATTTGAACATGAAATGTAAATGTGCATAGGAAAATAATGTGACATTTTTTGTAATTGCTTGCCGATAAATAGCACTGGATTTGTTGGGAAAATGACAAAACTGACCGACAAGCATTGCATAATCATCGGTTCGTCTCCATTCATTCTGTGCGTCAACCTTAAAATCTTTTTGATTTTTAGCCGTTCTACTCAAGCGAAATGTTTTAGCATCACCGACGATTTTATATACTGAAGCTGTTTTAAAATTCCTAAAGCTGAACACGCAAGCGTAACAACGTGAAGCGGTTGTTCAAGGGCGAAGCCTACCGCCCTACCGGCTACGGTATAATTTTCTGTTTCGGCAAAAACATCTGCCGAATCACCACGTACACGAATTACCCGCGACTTCAAACCAAGCAATTCAAATGATTTTGAGATAAGAATATCCGAATACTTTGCCCAAAGTTTTTCCTCTGTTGAGTCATGATTGAACACTTCCGGTAAGACCCCGCATTCCAACAACATTGGCGGTAATTCCTTCTGGTCAACTTCTGCAAGATGCGATTCCAACGTTTCAAACGCCGTGTGTTCTTTGGAAAACGAAAAAATAAGATCGATAATATGCTCTCTGCTAATTTTCATTATTTTACAATGACTTTATACCGTAGCCGGTAAGGCGATAGGCTTCGCCCTTGAACAACCGTTTCACGTTGTTAAATAGCAAAATCTACCGCCCGCACCAGCTTCGGTACAATCATGGAAATTCCTTGCCGATTCTTGCCAACTTTTAGTTAGACTGGAAAGATATAATAAGTACGGCGTTTGTCAAGTCTCATGTGTAATTTGTCTGATTTGTTGATATACCGTTAGCCAGTATTGGCGATAGGCTTCGCCCTTGAACAACCGCTTCACGTTGTTGCGCTCCGTAATCAGCTTTAAAGTAGCTTGAACATATATTCGTACCTATTCGCGTAATATTTGCGTTTTTTGTGTTGAAAAAATAATTAACTCATGTTACGCAGAGCCCAAATCCAGCCTTGCTCTAGTTTCCCTATTCAACCCAAACCTAACCGCTTTCGGCTATTTTTAGGGCATTTTTACACAAAAAGTCCTGTTTTGAGGTG
>JAIRWK010000248.1 GCA_031268995.1 Planctomycetaceae bacterium | reverse complement strand
CAGCGTTGATAATCGAACGCAAACAAGGTTCATTTTTGGGAGATGACAAAAACGAAGCTATAAAAATATCCGATGTCGGTTTGACAATAAAATCATCAAAACCATATTCTTTTTCGGTTACAATCACTTGAATTATTTTATAATGTTCAATCGTTATACCGTAGCCGGTAGGGCGATAGGCTTCGCCCTTGAACAACCGCTTCACGTTGTTGCGTTTGCCTAATGCTCTGCGTTGCAGGTTTACCGTAGCTTCGGGAATTTTAAAACAGCTTGGGTACAAATTCACCAATCACATCTACCAGCAAGCAAGCTATTACGTTTCCGAATCACCAAAATTCATTGTATAGACAGTATAATTATGTTGTTGGCATTTTCAAGTACTAACTGGAAATCTGCGTCATCTGCGTGCTGATATTTAAATGGTTTTTGGAAATTCCCCCCTATTATATGTTGCGCAATTTATGAGACTTTATTCATAAATTCTGGGACGAGGTTTATCATTTCTCTGATTGTGTAATCTTTAACGTCGGCGGCGTTTGAGAATAGCAGGATTTTTTCCGCAATCTTCTCACAATCCGCAATCGCAATCCTCCGGCAAATTTGTTTTATTCGCGGAATCGATGACGGTGTACAACTTATACTCCTTAACCCAAGCCCAAGTAATATCGCTATTCGCATTGGGTCGCCACCAATTTGTCCGCACAACGAAATCGGCGTTGAAGTTTGTCCGGCAACCCTTACCGCCGAATGAATCATTCGTAAAACCGCCGGATCAGAACTTGAAAATAAATGGCTTACATTTCTGTTGCCTCGATCACTTGCCATTACGTATTGCGTCAAATCGTTTGTCCCGATACTGAAAAAATCCGAGATTTCCGCAAAATGATCCAACATCACAACCGCTGCCGGCACCTCAACCATCATGCCGATTTTGATTTTATCGTTGTACGGGATTCCGTCATGTTCAAGCTCGTCCATAAATTCTTTTACTGCGGAATATCTTGCTTGCCGAAATTCTTTAACAGTTGACACGAGCGGAAACATAATTTGAACATTGCCGTAAACACTTGCCCGCAAAATAGCGCGAATTTGTGTACGAAAAAGTTGCCAACGCTTCAACGCCAACCTGATTCCCCGCAACCCCAACGCCGGATTCCGCTCCGGCGCAAACGCGCCGTGTCTGTCCGATTCCTTGTCATCACCGAAATCAAAAGTACGAATTATTACCGGTTTGCCTTTCATTGTCTCGGCAACTTTTTTGTATGACGCGAAATGTTCATCTTCAGTGGGGTCTGATTCTTGCGTGAAGTACAAAAATTCCGTACGAAAAAGACCAATTCCTTCCGCACCTCGTTGTATTGCATTATCGGCTTCGTGTGGGAATTCGATATTTGCCATGATTGTTATTTTTGCGCCGTCAGCCGTTACCGCATCAACATCACGTAACTCGTCAAGATTTTCTATCCGCGAAGAACCGGCATCAATTATTTTTTGATATTTTTGAACCGTAATGTCGTCAGGATTCAAAATAAGCAACCCGCTAATTGCATCGACGACAACAGTATCGCCATTTTGCACATTGCCAAGAAAACTACCGCAACCAACCACACAAGGTATCTCAAGAGCAGACGCAAGAATAGCAGTATGCCCGCCAAATCCTCCCGATTCGGTTACGATTGCTTTGATGAAATTTCGGTCTAAATTTGCGGTTTCGCTTGGTGTCAAGTTGCTTGCGAGCAGTATTACCGGCTCGGTCAATTTGCGTAAAGATTCAGAGCGTGTGCCAAGCAAATGCCGAAGAATACGTTTCTCAATATCGCGAATATCGTTGATCTTTTCCGCAATATAAGAATTGTCTAGTTTGCGAAATATTTCAATCTGCGCATTGTGCGCTATCACAACAGCAGATTCGGCGGCAAGAGACCTTGAACTAATTAAGTTTTTGATTTCGCGGAGCATTCGCGGGTCTTGCAAAATGAGAATTTGCGCTTCAAATATATCCGCGAAATTTTGCCCAAGCGATCCCAACACGTTATCACGGTTCGACGCAATTTCGTCATACGAGGCGTTGACCGCTAATTTGTAGCGTTCTATCTCCTCGTCAATTTGTTCGGGCAAAATTGTTCGTTCGCCGACATTGAGGCGTTCACTTTCTTGCACAAAGACTTTACCAATAGCAATACCATGCGTGTTGCCGATGGCATCGCCGTTGAATACCGGTATTCCGCTGACTGTTTTCATAAAAAAACGAGGTTCGAATTATGTTCATACCGAAACCGGTACAAATGGACGGGAATTGACAAGAGAAGCAAAACGAAAAAAAACATTATTGTGCAGACAATTTCCACAACACGCACAAAATACATTCGGACAAATATAACCGACACGCCCCAAATTAAAACCCCCTTCACCAATTCACAAATAATAAAAATTCCCATTTTGTGTTGAAATCTATTTGGTGTGAATGATGTTTCTTGTCCGAACACTGGACAACTTGGCATAAATCGCCGACAATATCGTCTCGTTTTCCTTCGCAACAAATACGATTTTATGTCGGTTGCGGTATGTTTATTGCAAAAATCTTTTTTAAAAAATCAAATGTTATCGATAGTTAATGGTCATGTTGTTGATCCGAGTCAAGATATTGACGCGGTGTGCAATGTTCGTGTGGGCAACGGCAGAATTGTTTCAATTGGTGTCAAACCGAACGCGGACGACGAAGTGTTTGATGCTGCGGGCAAGATGGTTGTGGCGGGTTTGATTGATATGCATGTTCATTTGCGTGAACCCGGTTGCGAGGACGATGAAACGATAGAGACCGGCACAAAAGCTGCCCTCAACGGCGGTTTTACTTCGATTGCGTGTTGTCCGAACACGGTGCCGCCGGTGGATTCGCAAGCGATTGTAGAGTTCATTCAGCAACAAGCGACACGAAGCTGTAATTGCAATGTGTTTGTGATATGTTGTGTTAGCAAAAACCGTGAAGGGAAAGAGCTTGCCGAGCTTGGTCAACTTTTCAAAGCCGGTGCGGTTGCTTGTAGTGATGATGGTTCGCCGGTTGGGGATGCGGAGTTGATGCGGCGTGCTTTTGAGTATTGTTTGATGTTCGACAAGCCGCTGTTGAGTCATCCTGAAGTTATTTCGTTGACCAAAGGCGGCGTGATGCACGAAGGAATGGTTTCGTTATTGCTTGGGTTGCGGGGAATGCCGGCAGCGGCTGAAGATGTTATGGTTGCGCAAGATATTACATTGGCAGAGGCAACCGGCGGGCGATTGCACGTAATGCACGTTTCAACCGAAGGCGCGGTTTCGGAAATCAGACGCGCAAAATTACGCGGTGTTCGAGTTACCGCCGAAGTTACGCCGCACCATTTAACGTTGACGGACGATTGTTTGAAATCGTTCAACCCGAATTTCAAAATGAATCCGCCGTTGAGAAGCAGAAATCATGTTGAGGCGTGTATTGAGGGATTGCGGGACAACACGATTGACGTTATTGCATCCGACCACGCACCACACGCAACAGAGAAAAAAATGCGCGAACTCGATCAAACCCCATTTGGAGTGATTGGTTTGGAAACAACTTTACCGGTAGTGATTACGAATTTGGTAAAGACCGGACTTTTGAGTTGGTCAAGTTTAATTGAGAAACTCACAATCAATCCGGCAAAAATTTTAAACATTCCAAAAGGCACATTGCAGATCGGCGCAGACGCGGACATAACCATAATTGATCCAGATCACAAATGGAAAGTTACTGTTGACAGCTTCAACTCAAAAAGCAAAAATTCACCATTCATCGGCACAGAATTGACCGGAAAAGCAACCGCCGTATTCATCGGAGGAAAACGCGCTAAATAACGGGCAAGACTGAAGCTGTTTTAAAATTCCCTAAGCTGAACACGCAAGCGCAACAACGTGAAGCGGTTGTTCAAGGGCGAAGCCTATCGCCCATACCGGCTACGGTATAATGCGATCGGCGGTCATGAATTGGAACATTGGCAACAAGAGACGTGGGAACGTATAACGTATATTGAAGCGTTTGCTTGTTGCGTCGATGTGCTGTGCGTTGGTGTGGCGTTTATACTGAAGCTGTTTTAAAATTCCCTAAGCTGAACACGCAAGCACAACAACGCGCGGAGAGGTGGACTGGTTTTCCTGTACAGGAAAGTGGCTTTAGTAAGGTTGATTGTATTAGATTTTAGTTTGGTAAAGTCTTTTATTTGGTGAAGTAGAAGCAATGTTACCAGAGGGCAAC
>JAIRWK010000244.1 GCA_031268995.1 Planctomycetaceae bacterium | reverse complement strand
AAAAACCTAAGCTGCTAATATTTAAGCAATTATGGATTTGATCGTTAAATTTACAACAAATCGGTAATAGGATTTAACTCCTTTAGTATAAATCTTTTTAGGCTACTGAATAGTTACATTTTTTTAACAAAACAACCTCAGTAGCAAATAGCTAAAAAAATTAGGTGAAAATGAGGTTACGTTTTCGTTATATACTGAAGCTACTTTAAAATTCCTGAAGCTGTGGTAAACCTGCAACGCAGAGCGTTAGGCAAGCGCAACAACGTGAAGCGGTTGTTCAAGGGCGAATCCCCGGCTACGGTACAAAGATTTTAGAAATTCACTTTGATCAAATGTTCGAAACTTATTCTCAAACGGTTGAAAGCCGAAATAATAATAGCAACAACACTAGAAAATTAGACGAGTCTGCTATTCTTGTCGGGGTTTATTTGAACGCGAAAAATAATGTGGATACCACACTTGACGAACTTCACAGTCTCGCCGAAGCCGCAAATATTCGCGCTACCGCGAAACTTGTCCAAATCCGAAATAAACCCGAACCCGCAACCTACATCGGAAGCGGAAAACTCGCCGAACTCAAAGAACTCGTAAACGCAAATGATTCAAATCTCGTCATTTTTGACAACGACCTCGCACCTTCACAAACCAAAAATCTTGAAGATGAATTGAAAGTTAAAGTCATTGACCGCACCGAACTAATTCTCGACATCTTCGCGTCCCGCGCCCGCACAAACGAAGCAAAACTCGCCGTCGAACTCGCACAACTTGAATATTTATTGCCGCGACTTAAAAAAATGTGGACGCATCTTGAACGTCAAGGAGTTGGAGGTGTTGGTTTGCGTGGTCCTGGAGAAAAGCAGCTTGAAGTTGACCGTAGGCTTGCGCAAAAGAGGATTCTTATTTTGAAAAAAGAACTTGACGAAATCCACGACCGCCGTAAACGCGAAGTCGCCGCACGAACCGAACACCGCACCGTCTCGCTTGTCGGATACACAAACGCCGGAAAAAGTACATTGATGAATACGTTGACCAACGCCGACGTATTTGTCAAAGACATGTTGTTTGCGACACTTGATACGCGGACGAGAAAATGGAATCTACCGGGTTGGGGACCAGTGCTTTTGAGCGATACTGTCGGGTTTGTCCGCGATTTGCCGCACCATCTTGTCGCAAGTTTCAGGGCAACTCTCGAAGAAACCCTAAACGCAAACCTGCTGTTGCACATCGCCGACGCGACAAGTAATCACTTGCACGACGAAATCGATGCCGTCTATCAAGTACTCGAAGAACTTGAAATACGAAAAAAAGATACCTTGCTCGTGCTAAATAAAATCGATACACCCGAAATAAAAGAACACTTGCACTACTTGACGCAAAAATACCCAAACGCAATCCAAATCAGCGCAAAAAATAATTTAGGATTAGAAAAATTAACAGCAGCAGTTAGCGACGCTCTCAGCAAAGAATTTATCGAATTGAATGTCGAAATGTCTATCGGCAACGGTCGGATGTTGGCGTTGCTCGCAAGAGATGGCGAGGTGTTGTCGAAACAATTTACAGACGAAATCGTGTCCGTGCATTGCCGCGTTCCCAAACACGTATTCGGTAAATTGAAACATGAACCCGAAATCAAAATAACCCACGACCAAAATTATGACGACATCACCAATAATAAACGACAATGGTGAAACAACCGCCAACACAGAAACCACACCACAACCCAAAATTAAACGTTTGCGGTTCGCAGATGTACTTTTGCTGATTGTCGGAAATATTGTCCTGTCAGTTATTTTATTGCTAATAACATTCGCCGTTATTTCCCTCACGGGTTATCGCACAAATCAACAAAACACAGTAACCGTTCTACACGAAATTCCAGAACACGAAACCACTACCAACTTGACCGGCGAAAACGAATCGAAAGCTACCGACGGCATTAGATTGGGAGGAGGGGACAAACCGTATCAATCTTTTCACGAAATTAAAACATACCCCACGCCCGCCCACAATTCACACAACCAATCAACCGCCCAACAACAAGCAAACAATATTGATCACCCGCTCATACGACTTTTGTCAAAAGACCAAGAGCCGTTGGTGATTTTGATGGCGTTCATTTTTGCGGTTATTGCTGCGCCGTTGACAGAGGAATTTTTGTACAGAGGCGTATTAGTGGGATGGCTTGCGGAATCGACAAAAATATATTTGCCCAAGTTCGGATGCAAAGAAAAAGATACACAAACTCTCGGCATATTGCTTGCGTTGGTTTTACCTGCGTTATATTTTGCGTTGCTTCATTTCGGAAGCAATAGCGAACTTACCGACGATATTATTTTTGCCACGTTTGTTGCTATCTCGTTGGCAAATTTTATTACTCTTTTTGCGGGAATATTTTATCTGACAACAATACGAAACTTCACGCTTGAGCAAATAGGATTTCGAATGGATAAATGGCGTTCTGATATTTTTTGGGCGTTTGTAATTTCTATTTTTATCATTCCGATGATTTTAATATTTACCGGTTGCCTTCACAGAATATTTCCCAATACAGTAATCGATCCAATCCCGCTTTTCTTTTTCGCAATTGTGCTGGGAATAATATTTATAACAACACATCGGCTATTGCCATGTATTTTGATCCACGCATTCCTAAACGCCACAAGTTTCACCATACTCGTTTACGGCTTATCGTGAAATATTAGGCGTACAAAAAGTGGCAATTAGTGAGCGTCTAGGAGAAACTTCCCAATACCAGACGCATGCTATCATAAAACCACCCCTTAACCTTAGGACGTAAAGAAATTAAGAAGTCCGACTGGTGTTATTAAATGCGCATTTTACTAACATCACTCATTGAAAAAATATTTTGGAAGTTCCCTCCCGCGAAAATCCATTGAATCTGGCGTTATCTGCGTGCTAATATTTTACTCTGGCGGTGAGGTGAATCCGATTTCTACGGCGAGGGGACCGTATTGTGTTGAGAATGGGATTGTGATTGGTTGGCTTGATTCGGGGAAGATGATTTCGGATTTTTCACCTTTTATGATATTGGGCAAACTCAGGCTGAGTTTATATTCTTCAAGTTGTGCTTTTGCGTTTCCGGCAATCATGTTTGTCAATTCGCCAACCGCATCGTAAACATCTGCATTCAGCTCATGGTGTTCTTCCTGTAGCATTACGGATGCCGATTTGACTGCCAACTCCTTTGACATAGTTAGGATGACCGTGCCGACAACACGACCGGACAGACCTATTATTCCGCTGATGGGAAATAGTGTTTGTGGTTCTTTTTTAAGAACAGGGGTTTCCCTTGTTACTTTGCAACCAACCATCGTTTCAAGCGTCTTTGTAACCGCAACGATAAACGGATTTATAAACTCAACACGAAGTGCTACTGCCATAATTTCAGATTCTGGTTTTCAATTTTTTTTAATTCTGTACCGAAGCCGTCGCGGGCAACATACCGCAACCAATATGACAACAGGCTTCGCCATCGAACAACCGCTTTGCGTTGTCATGCTCGCGTGTTCAACTTCCTTAAAAGTTGCCCTAGTATATCTGATTCAAAATGAAAATCAATAGAGCGGTGGTCGGGAAATTCGGGCGCGTGAGGACATTCAATAAGGTATAAATATTTTGTTTGTTTTTCTTAAAATTTGAGTTATTTTTTGAGAATATGTTTGTAAAACGATTGCCCGCATCGTATTCCATGCGGGTAACACGTTTTTTGTCTGCAATCGGTTTCAATGTCTTACTATCAAACGGTACAATAATTTGTGCAATTATATTTCCCGTCAAGTCAAAATAATATTCACTTGCAAGTCTCGTATTATCTTCACTCCCAATCCAAGCTCCGCCTTCACCGTCCGAAATTAGCGCAACAATAAATTTCGCCCCAATACCGCCAACATGTTGCATCTTAATCTCAGCAGGCTTAACCGCTGACTTATCCTGAGCAATCACAAAATGCGAAAAACTCAAAAATAGTAAAAGATTTATCGTAACAATAATTATAGCTGTAAAATTTTTTTTGGAGGTATTCATATTTTGACACTAAAGCTGGTTTGAAATTTCATTTCGTAATCGTTCACGGATATTATTATACTCATCGCACTTTAAATTGCAGTTTCCACATGTACCGATATACTATAAAATCAATGTCAATCTCCGTCCACAAAACGAGAACTTCAAGTGCGATGATTATAAACAGCATTCGGTAATGTTGAACATCTTAGAGGTGTCGGGCAACCGTCACAGTGGTCATTGTGCAATTTTCATGATTGTCACTAAACCACTTCGTTCTTTTATAATTTTTTTATTCCGATCAATTGTTATTAACATCGGGAATATTTGACGAAAATTTTCAAGCGTAATTACATACCCCCTACCACTTGCCATACCGATGACGATACAATCTTGACCATCAATTTTATGTACAGCACGAATAGCATCCAAATCTTCTTCCATAACATCTCTGGGCTCAAGCCAATTTATGCCCGAATCAGCTACTTCTATAAGCATGAGAATGTTATCAAGGTAACCAAAGTTATCAAAATAATTCGGATTTTCCAATGACAGTTCATTTCCTTTACTAAAAATACCTCGTTCAGATCGTATCGCAACAATTGCAGTATTCTTATTTTGCCGATTCAAAATAGGGAGGTAAAGAAAAGGTGTATATTCTTTTGCTTTTGCATTTTCATTCGAATCCCACGATTTATCCCGTGAATACCCCATATTTACTAGTGAATCATATTCTTCTGGTTCAATATACGGAAGTACTAATGCCCGCCAACTTACCAAGTATTTATTTTCATCTGAAAAAGGAAAATGGCTTTTTGTATAATAATAATCTATGATACCCAAATTAATAGAAATTATTCTATTGCACGAAATTACAGTACCAGAATAAGGGTGATCAATCGGTCTGTGAGACGCCGTTAATATGATTATCAGTAACGTTGTTACAAAAATAACTAACAAACAAAACAATTAAAAAATTTCTTAGCCTCATGTCTATAATAAAATTTTGTGAGACATTACCTAACATACCAGAGAGGTGGACTGGTTTTCCTGTACAGGAAAGTGGCTTTAGTAAGGTTGATTGTATTAGATTTTAGTTTGGTAAAGTCTTTTATTTGGTGAAGTAGAAGCAATGTTACCAGAGGGCAAC
>JAIRWK010000123.1 GCA_031268995.1 Planctomycetaceae bacterium | reverse complement strand
GTTCGCTCACAAACTCAATCATTTTGCCCTCAAAGCAAAAATCTACCTAGCCGCGTCAAAAGCCGCTTGGAACGAAATGTGCAAAATTAAACACAAGGTTGATGCGTAACATGAGTTATTCATACAAAAAACTGATCACCTCGTATCTTTTAGTCAAATATTTTTGAGAGACTCAAGGGATACGAGGGGCAAAAGGGACAGAGAGAAAAACACAGACTCTGGTTCTCAATCAAAACTCAAAAAATAATTCTTAACTTGTCCTTTTAGTCAAAATTTGCGTCTGAATATCAGAAATTACCGTCTGACGTTTCTTAGTGTGAGGTATTCGATTAGTGCTTTATCGAACTGTACGCTTGTGTCTAGTTTTACGTAGTCTATTTTGCTTTTTGCGCAATCGTTTTGTATTTTGTTTTGGAAATCTTTTAGTGATTTTATGTAGTCTTCTCTTATTTCGTCGGCGTTTGCGGGAATATTTTCGCCGGATTCGGGGTCAAGAAAATCCATTTGCCCGTGAAAAGGAAATTTTGCCTCCGCCTCATCCAAAACATGAAACAAAATCACATCATGCCCCGCGTGCCTCAACCGATGCAAGCTCCACAATATATTGTCCACATCCCCTAGCAAATCACTGAAAATCATCACCAAACTTTGTCGTCGCAACATTGCCGCGATTTGTGCGATTGCTGCCGAAATATCGGTTTCGCCTTTTGGTGTTAGGTTTGACAATACAGAAAGGATTTCGCCGAGTTGTTTTCGGCTTGCTTTTGGTTTAATGGAATTTATAACCCGCTTGTCAAACGTAACCAACCCAACAGGGTCTTGCTGGTGAACCATCAAATACGCAAGCGCAGCTGCCACGCAAATTGAATATTCAAATTTCGTCATTTCTTGCCGGTACGTGTATCCCATTGACCTGCTTGAATCCACCGCCAAGTAGCCGGACAAATTCGTTTCCGATTCATATTTCTTGACGTAATACTTCTCGGTCTTGGCATAGACGAGCCAATCTATATCATTTGGATCATCGCCTTGCGTGTATTTCCGGTGTTCGCTAAATTCAACCGAAAAACCATGCAACGGACTTGCATGCAACCCGTGCATAAAACCCCGAATAATAAATTGTGCCCGCAAATCCAAACGTTTAATTGACCGAATAACGGAAGGCTTAAGATATTTTTCGTGTGCCATGTTTAAACAAATTTATATACGAAAGCTATTTTAAAATTCCCGAAGTTGCGGTAAACCTGCAACACAAAACGTTAGGCAAACGCAACGACATGAAACGTTTGTTCACGGGCAAATCCTACCGCCCGTATCGGCACGGCATAACAGGCAAACATCCCACACAACACCGCGCAGGATACGATTACATAATCGGCGGCGCAGCGCAACCGCCAAACCGGATGCCCCAAACATAACATCCCGCAAAAACGAGATTATTTTGGGGCAAGGATTTTGTGAGAAATTATTCGCCGCGTAATTTTATGTTGAAGTTTACAAGTTTTTCGCGTATCTCTGTTAGACTTGTTACGCCGAAATTTTTGCAACCAAGTAACTGATCCGCACTGCGCGAAACTAATTCGCCTATCGTTTGAATGTTCAACCTGTTCATGCACTTTTTTGCCCTGACCGATAAATCCAAATCCGTAATCGGTCTCGCTAAAACTTGTTGCTCTGCCAGCGAAAGCGATTCAATTTGGATCGGTTCCGGTAACTGCTTCTCCGTAGCATATTGCCCCAACCTCAACCCCTTCAACGCAAGCATCTCGCGTATCTCATTCAAACTATTCTCGCCAAAATTTTTGCTAGCCAATAACTCCTGCTCCGTATGGCTGCAAAGATCACCAAGCGTACTAATTCCCATCAAACGTAAACAATTGCGACTCCGCACCGAAAGCTCAAAATCAGAAACCGGTAAATTAAGAATCTGCGCATGACGATCACGACGCTTCAACGCATCCTCGTCAATATGCATCTCACTTGAAGCCCTCGCGTCCTTGAAAAACAGACGCGCACGATTGTTGTCCGGAAAAGAATCAAGAATCCGCTGATAGCAAATCAACGCCAACTGATATTGCTCCAAATCCTCATACAATATCCCAAGATTCAAAAGCGTCCCAACATTCGTCGGAAAATTTGTCGCAGCTTGCTTGTAAAGTTCCAACGCCGCCTCGTCATTGCCCCGCCGCTCACTCTCAATCGCCAACCCAAATAACGCCCCCGAATGCTTTTTATCAGCAGCAACAGCACGCTCATACAACCGAATCGCCTCGTCGGTTTGCCCCAACGCGGCAACAGTTACACCGCGTTGGTAAAGATATTCTGCGGTTTGTTCGATTGCGCCGGACAATTTATCGAGTTGTTCAAGGCTTCTTTCGGGTTGCAACATGTTGCGGTAAACTTCCGCTCTGCCAAGCGTACATTCGTCAACATTGTATCCCGCTTTCTGCGCCTGATCGTAACTTTTAAGAGCTTCGGGATAACTTTCAAGCATGAAATTAATTTTAGCTTGGTAGAACAACGCTAACGCGCCGCCGTCACCTCTTTTGATGGTTTGGGTTGCGTTTTCATAGTCGCCTAAAAGGTAATAACCAATACCAAGACGCACACGACCGGCATGAGCAAGCTCGTCCCGCGAATTTTGCCCCTCAAGCTCAATAACCGCATCTCTAAGCCGGTCAAATTGTGCCGAATCCCCACGAACCGCCACCCTGATATTTTCAACTTCCCTAGGTCCAAATGAATTTCCTATCAACATCGCTTGTTTCAAATCAAACTCCGCCGTATGAACAACCATTACATCTCTCCTGATTTTTAAATTATACCGAAGCCGGTATGGGCGATAGGCTTCGCCCACAAACAACCGCCTCGCACTACACTGAAACACACCTTGAGGTTGTACCGCAATCTACCACTCGCCAAAGTTGCGGCATAGTACAAAACGGGCGAGTAATTTTATTTTTTTTCCACACAAAGACAAGGGGGAGGGGGGCAAAAGTCAACAATTCGCCACATCCAATAAAAAACTACCCTTTCGCAACCATAAAATAAATGGTCAGCAATAAAAATTTTTCAAAACATCGGGAAAAAATTTTTCAAATGAATTTTTGAAACCTGCTGTCTTTGACGGTTTCGGCACATACTCAGGCTACTTTAAAATTCATGGAGCTAGACACGGAAACGCGACAACTTGAAGCGGTTGTTCGTGGGCGAAATCTGCCGCACATACCGGTTTCGGTATGGCATAGAAAATTTTATTGGGCATTGTCCTGCTTGACAACATAATT
>JAIRWK010000435.1 GCA_031268995.1 Planctomycetaceae bacterium | reverse complement strand
TGTCTTGCCTTGATTGCCTATTTTAACATCTGTTGTAACGTCAATATCTACATTGACTTCAGCATTGACCAAATTTAACATTAAATTTGTTCTTTTCATTTTCTCCTCCATTTCAATTTTGTTACTGGATTTGATAAACGTTTGTAAAAATATTGCGCCATAATTTTTCTCGTCAACAAAACAACAGCACAATAAACGACCATTCAAACGGATAAATTCAACTCGGCACAAAAACCAAAATTAAATTCATCACGATCAAACACAAAATACACCGAAGCCGATACGGGCGGTAGGCTTCGCCCTTGAACAATCGCTTCGCAATGCGAGTTCACCGTAGCTTCGGGAATTTCAAAACAACCCGATTATGGTTGTGAAAAATCTCTGAGTTGCCAATTCACCGCCAACCAATGGACGCTAGAGTATAACACGAATTTTATAAAACGCAATAGCGATTTTCACCGCATCGGGAAAAATTTTTTTGTTTAATGTTTTTTAGGGACAAAGGAGACATTGGGGACAAGAGGGGCAAGAAAAATTTTACCTCAATTGGGTAACCACAAGGGTAGCCCCTACTTTTTGCGTGTTTTTTGATAATTTTGAGCAAACGGTCGTTTGTCCCTTAGTGTCCCCAATGTCCTTTGTGTCCCTTTCGTCCCTTGAAAAATATCGGGTGAAAAGATAATAGAAAATTTCTAAAAATACCATTTTGCCAAAAACAAATTCGGTCGATGTTCAATCGATAAAAAACGACCGAATTCGAATAAAATTATTGGAGGGCTGTGCCTTATGGTTGTTGTAATCCTAGAGATTTTATGTATTGTTCGGTGTTGGATTCGATTTTGCTTACGCCGGCGGGGACTTCGTTTTGGAAGGTGGAGAAACGGTGTTCAGGGATTTGATCGCCGTTGATTATTATGTTGTTGTAATTTATTTCTACTAGTAGATTGATTGGTTTGGCTAGTTCGTTTTTGCGGTTAAGGTAGCGAATCTTGCGCGGGAAAGAATCGTCAACACCAATGTAAACCTCAATATCACAAGGTAAACTCGCCGGATAACGATTGCCTGAAACAATGCCGCCATGATCTTTAACTAAAAGCTCAAAATACGTCTTCCGCAACGAACCAACCAACTTTAACACCTTTGCACCGTCAATCACCTCAACCTTCGGTAACTCGCCAAATTCGTAAAACCGGCTAATTTGCCCCAAAACTCCCGATATGCCGCCAACATTCCACAACATCCCAACTTGCTTAAACATCCACGAATCAGGTACCCCAACCTGCTCCCGAATAGATGCCCTCGCATTCGCTTCCGCGTTGTCGCCAAACGATTTTTTGATCGCCGCTTCCACTGTGTCAATGTTGATTTGTTGTAGAGTTTTGTTGCCGTTGATCGATCTGAATTGCCAAATATTGCCGTTTTTACTATCATTTCTGTTTGGATAACACACCAAAATTACCCGATTCGGCTCAGCTTGAATCGGTAACTTGTCCATCGCAAAATATAACTCCTGACGAAACATCGTCCTCTGAAATTCGGACAATTGACTTTTCGATAAATTATTCGTACTTTCGTTGCTGTTATTTTCGTTTGAACTGCTTGCCGCGACTGATTGCTCTTCGTATCTGCCGCTTGCCGGAAATTCAACACCGCCGATAAATGTTGAAATACGCATATTGCATTCGACTCGGACAAATCGCGAAATTGTATTGATTGACCTTTTTAAGACAACTGCACCGGATTCGCTAAAATTGTCAAGATTGCCATTTTGGGCAAATAGTTTTGGTTGGGCAAAATATATGGCTAGAAAAAAAACTATCCCTGTGATAATTTGTAACAAATACACAAATATTGACTCAAAAAAATCTATTTTTTTTTGTCCGGTTACAAAAGTAACGAAAATAGCAAAGAAACGCATATTGATATGTCGAATGATTGTGAGAGGAATGTGGTTCGTGCCGTTACATACCCAAATGTGCCGAAATCGGTACAGACGGCAGGTTTCGCCCCTGAATAACCGCTTCACGTTGTTGCGATGCGAGTTTGGCTTCAGCGTAAACAGCTTCGTGCAGTAGCTTTAATTGACTTTAAGGCGGACAAGCGTTACAAAACGCAACGAATAATAAGAAATTTACTGGTTCGCGTCCAGTGCAATTTTTGTTTTTTTGTGTTATTTGGCGGCGGATTGGAAAAATGGATATGCTGTAGCTGGTATAGGCGAAAAATGTCGCCCGTATTGGTTTCGATTTAGTTTGATTTCGGTGTGCCATTGCCCAATAATCAAGTTTGTGTACGCTTTTTTGTCGTGAATGAGTGAAAATGAAAAAAGGGGAGGAAACCTTTATGCGACTTAGTTTGCCAATATTTATTGTAACGATAACGGCTACGGTAATAGGATGTCAAGGTCCTGGATTTCTTGGGATACATGATCATTCGCCTTACACGTCTCCGCCGGTTGCCGGTCCGGGACCCGGCGTTATACCGCCCTCGCAAACGCCATTACCTCAAATGCCATTGGTACCGCCCAATCGTACCGCAGGTGCTCCCACTACGCCCAGTATGTATTACCCGATGGCGTTGAATGTGCCTTATGATTCGCAAAATGGCGGTGTTAGTATGGGTGGTGGTACGCCGGTTGCGCCCGTGCCGATGGTTCCTCATCACGCATTGGGCAATGCCTCCGCTGCCGCTGCTGTACCCGCACCAAACGTGACTCAAGGATCCACCTCGCAAATCAATTTTGAAACTCCCGAAGCTCTCATAATTCATTACGACGCAAGGATTCCGGGCGCATTTGATTCCGAACCGCTGATTTGTCCGGCAACTCATGAATTTGAACATGGCAAAATCTACAGGCTAAAGTTGTCAAATATTCCGGGGCGTCCGGGTAAAGAATTGTATCCGACGCTTGAAGTTGCACCGACGACTCCGAGAACATTTGCTTATCTGGTTCATTGTCCCGTTCCGATTTCGTTTACGGACAATGACTTTGACCAAGTACTTTCAGGAAACCTTATCACAAAAGTTATTTATCTTCCGAATCCAGAATTTCAAGGTTTGGCAACTGTCGGCATAGGTACGATTGTCAACACAGACCTTGAACCCGGTGTTGATCCTGTAACTGAAGCACAGAACAGAGGTTCAATTTTGGCGATAGTTCGCATGGGCAACAAGGATTTGCGTTTGACGGAAAGTGAGTTGAAACGTCGTGCGGCGGTTGTTGCTTCGTTGCCGCCCGGAATGCCGCCGCAATTCGCAATTCCAAGCGAGCAAATTAACAGCACAATTCCGGGTAATTTCATAGTCGGTCGCGACATTCCGCCTTACGGAACTCCAATGACCAAAACAACAACAGGTATTCCGGGACCGCCGCAATTGCCCTACGCATCGGATTCCGGTTATCGTTATCCTGTGATTCGTGCCGAGCCGATCCCCGAACCACCAAGCGTGCGAACTTACACGCCGCATGTTGGTGCTGTTCCATACGGCTACCAACCGCCCGTAGGTTATCCGCCAATGTCCGCCAGTGTACCAAACGGTATGCCAAGCCCAAATCCATACTAAAACCACTTTGAATTTTCCAAAGTCGGTTTCGGTATACCGTAGCCGGTAGGGTGATAGGCTTCGCCCTTGAACAACCGCTTCACGTTGTTGCGCTTGCGTGTTCCGCTTTAGGAATTTTAAAGTAGCTTCGGTATAAGAACATCGTAAAGGCGAGGAAGGCGAAAAAGGATATTTAGGCATCGCCCAAAAATAATTTTCCCAAAACAAAAAAGTGGTAAGTGGTGAGTGTCTAGGAGAAACTTCCCAATACCGGACACGTGTTGGCATAAAACCACCCATGACTTTAGGGTATTAACGGTAGTTTTTTAGAGCATTAACGGTAGTTTTATTTCAGGGCAATGCCTTAAAAAAAACTTTGGAAGTTCCCGAATTGTGAGACGAATCATGTCAGTACAAATTCATCGAGTGTTTATGGTTGGATTATTGAGAGCGACGGTTTGGTTTATTTTGGTTTTGTTGGCGGTCAATTTTTCGGGCAATGTTTTTGCCCAAATGATACCTCATACCAGTCAACCGTATCCGGGAATCAATCCTGCGGCTCGTTGGGCTGGTATGCCGGGTGAGCCGGTTGTCGGTTACTATCAGCCGGTGAGAATAAATGTGCCTAGCGGTTCGCAAATTGCTTTTGCGGTTAATGATCGATTTGTTGAGCGTAGAGAGTCATATTGTTTGGTTGGTCTTTTGTTGGGGGCAAATTATAGGTTGCGGGTTACGGATATAAAATTTCACACGGGCAAGGAATTATTTCCGAGCGTTACGGTGCTACAAAGAACTTATCCTCCAAAAGGTAACGAGATTGATTATCCGATTCAGATTGATTTGACACATGAGGATTTGGAATTAGCGTTGAGTGGCAGGTTTGTTACGCGGGTTATTTATCTCGAAAATCCGCAATCCGCATTGCCAGTAAGCGGCGATCTCGGACAACAACCCTCCACCGAAGCACAACCAAACGAAAATCCATTGCAAATTGCTCACAGTCTGGGCAAACCGGTTGCGATAATTCAACTTGGCGGTCGCGTGCCGTCAGGCGGAAATCAAGCACCAACATATTTTTTTCACGGTTCGCCGCCTTGGATAGCACTCAATGGAACTTCCAAAAATTAATTTTATTCGAATTCGGTCGATTTTCAGTCGATAGGAATTGACCGAATTTGAAATAATTCGTTTTTGGGCAAATAGGATTTTTAGTCCTGTAACGGTAGCGTCCCCGTTGCCACAATCGGAAGCGGAACGCTTCCGTTACAGGTGGTTTTTAGAACCTCTCTCAAGTTGTTTTAAAATTCCCTAAGCTGAACACGGAAGCGCAACAATGAGAAGCGGTTGTTCAGGGGCGAAGCCTATCACCCGTACCGGCTTCGATATAACTTTTAATGGAAAAATGTATCATCAAATCGGAAGAGTATCCTGCTTTGTTTTGTTTTTCTGGGCGGTTTTTTCTGTACTGCTAGGCGGTTCGTGTTTACGGCAACCTTACCACAATCCCGCCGATCCTTTTGCTTCAACACCTGTTGCGCCGCCGGACAATCAGGTTGCAAACTTGCCGCATCAACACATTTACCCGAATCAACACCAAACAACATCTATTCAACAAGCAGGTTACTCATCTTTACCTCCCGCCGGTAATTTTCCCAATTCCGCTAACACCGGAACGCCCACCGCCTTGCCCAATAATTACCGCAACACGAATTTACCTCAAAACAGACAAAATCAATTTGCACACAACGAATTTAACCTGCCGACAACTTTGCCCGCAACTCCAAAATACGAAATCCAACAACTAACCTCCGTCAGCGGCGCAGTCCAAAATAATTATCGTTACAATAATTCCCTCAACAACCGCCAGAATAATTTTCCCGCCAATTCCGCCAATCCGACAAGTACTCCGCCGAATTATTCACCTAGTAATTTGCCCAATAATCCGTGGGGCAATTCGCCGAATTATTTGTTGAATAATTCGTCCGGTGATGTTTCTATTAATCGTCATTCGGCGGCGCGGCGTAATTCGAATCAGGAGGTTTTGCAAGTTTCGTTGCAATCTCCGCAACCTTCTGATGTGTCGGACAATAGTTCGTCGATTATGGTTGACCCGTCGCTCAAGGAATTGGGCGCAAATGTTATTGCGGAAGCCAATGAGGGCAAAGAAATATTTAACGGCGGTTTGCGACCGGATGGGAGTTTTGGTTTTTGGCGGCAAGAAGAATATTTGGCAGACGGCGGCGACGGCAACGGCACTTACGGCAACGCAAAAGTTGCGGTTGATAGCGACTGGACGGTGAGAAATCTTGACACGGGCGATACGGTGGCGCATTACGATACGGTGGATGGTAGGACTGTTGTTGAAGCATCGAATCAGGTTCATATTTATGCGCCGCGTTTTGGGGCGGTTCGTAAAATTGAGGGAGTGATTAACACCGATCATTTGACATCCCTTTCCGCGATAAACCAACAAGAACGAACAAATACAAATAAATCAGCCGAAAACACTAAACGAACAGAACAAGGACTTATCGCCGGTTATACGCGAAGTCGAGCGGATTTAGAGGGAGTTCGTTCGCGTGTTGTTGGTGCAGGTGTGGGGGCGAGTCAAAATGTCGGCGGATACAGCAATTTTGAAGGTGTGATGTCTTATTCGGATGTGTTGCGTTCGCGGAAGTTCGGGTCGGCTGAAATCATTCATCTCGCGGAGGCTTGCCAAAACGCCCGCGAATGGCAAGGTACCGAAGGCGTAAAAATAAACGCTTCATACAGAACGCCAATGTCAGTGTCAGTCGAAGAAGGTGTGGGACAACTTTTCAAAATTGACGATTCGGGAGTTGCGAGCAGGTCGAAGTTGAGGTTGATCAAGGTTGCATCAAAGAAATCCGCGAAATCAGGTGATATTATTGAATTTACGTTGAGATTTGACAATCTCGGTACCGAACCGCTCGGCAACATTACTGTAATAGACAATCTAACAACACGGTTACAATTTCTTCCCGATTCGGCGAAATCGTCCGTGCCTTCCGGTTTTTTGGTAGAGTCAAATGGAGCGTTATCGTTTACGCTGCGATTTGAGGTAACAGACCCACTTGAAGCTGGTCAATTCGGTGTAATACAATTCAGTTGCCGTGTTCTTTAGGCATCGCCCCAAAATAATTTTCCTAAAAGAAAAAGTGGCAAGTGGTGAGTGTCTAGGAGAAACTTCCCAATACCGGACGCACTAGTATGAAACCACCCTTAGCCCCTCAGAAACCACCCCTAACGTTAGGGCAGCAATGGTAATTTTATTTCAGGGCAATGCCTATACTGAAGCTGTTTTAAAATTCCCGAAGCTGGACACGCAAACGCAACAACGTGAAGCGGTTGTTCGAGGGCGAAGCCTATCGCCTTACCGGCTACGGTATAAATACCAAACCCAAGCTGTGAATTTTGACTGGCTTCAATAACAGAGGAGAATAATCGATGTTTCGTAATCTTGTTCTTGTTGGTTTACCCTGTTGCGGAAAAACTACGTTGGGTAAAATTGTTGCGGAGAGATGTTCGATGAAATTTATAGATGTTGACGAAATTGCTTGCGAGAGAAGTGTGGTTAGAGAACCCAATTCCACCGCTTGGATATCAATGAGCCGCATGCCTTATCACCAAGACGAAATTGTCCAAAGTCTAAAAAACGAAACAGAACCAACCGTCGTTTCAACCGGTGCCGATGACGTTGTTGACTGGCGAAATGCGCAAGCTCTGCGTGATTTTGGTACCGTCGTTTACATTAAACAAGACAGAAAACTCCTGCTTGAAAAAGCCAAAATACGGTTTCCATTTGTAGAATATCCCGACGGAAAAGAAGGAGAGCCAAGAGACGTGAGCGAATTTATTTTCAGTCGATTTGAGGCAAACGCCTATCTGTACGACGCCATTGCCAATACCTACATCGAAAATAATGGCACAATCGAAGAAGGTGTAGAGAAATTATTGAAAATTGTAAAAACATTAGAGGGGAATTTCTGAAAATTAATTTTATTCGAATTCGGTCGATTTCTATCGGGAATTTCTAAAAATCGTTTTAACCCGAAGTTCCAGAGTCTATTTTTGCTAACCCCTTATTCTTATTCGTGTTATAGATTTTTGAACTGATTAAAACTGCCTACATGGTTATTATTGTGGGGTGTTTAGGCTATCTGCGATATTTTTCTCATCAAAAGAGAACGCTCAACAAGACCGTCTTCAATAAACCGATGTATTGATTCGCCGCGAAGTACAGAGATATAGTGGACACCCGAATATTTTTTTAATTGTTCAATTTGAACTCCCGTGATCATGCCGCGATCTCCAACAAGCGTAACATGATTTAGCCCAAATTGATGACGTATTTTTTCAACTTGATCAATAACTGTCGTCGAATCATGCCTGTTGCCTGGATAAGTTTGAATTGAAATCGGACGACCATGTGAATCCGTGAGCAAACCATAAACGATTATTTTTTTGCCGTTTTTCCCATCGCGATTATGACCGAATTTCGCAAGCGGACAACATTCGCCTTCAACATAACTGGAAGATATATCATACAACGCCATAGAACCTTCAGACAAATGTCGTTTCGCGAGCCTTTGCTCAATACGGCTTTGGCGTTTGAGTAACCAATCCATCGCGTTGTAGAGCGTATCGGTGTCTTCTTTGTTCGTGTCAATATTCAACTATTCGGCAAGCGTCGTATTGTTCCATTCGCGAGTCGTGCCAAGTTTGGAACGCGGAGCAATGATCCGTTGAACGATCATGGCGACAACAAGATCACGTTGGCGACAAGGTTCACGTGAGAGCATTTGATCAAGACCGAGTTGGCAGATCACGCGAAGTATCGCGTCAACATGACCGTGAGGACGCGAGCGAATAATCTTAAACGCATCTTCAGCGGGAAGGAGTTTATTTCCTTTGAGGACGTGAGCGATATACTCAAGCTGTTTTGAAATTCCCGAAGCTGAACACGCAAACGCAACAACGTGAAGCGGTTGTTCAAGGGTGGAACCTATCGCCCATACCGGCTTCGGTATAATATTTCCGTATGCGTTTGTTAGACTCTACTTCTCAAAATTTAAATTTCGGTTTTTTTTAAGAAGGTGTTACTTTTCCACAAATTCCATTGTTCCTCACATCCTTTTTATAACGAAAACCAAATTTTAAAGAGTGAGGAGTAGAGAGGTGAAACACTTCACAACTACAACGTGTGCAAAACTTAACTTTTTACTCAAAAATACTAATGTACCGTTTTACAATTTTGATCGTCGTTGTTTTATTTGTAACAGGTTGTGGCAGCTCGTCACGTCCGAAGGATTTACCGCCGTTACATTCGTGCGTTATTACAGTGATGCAGGACGGCAAACCGCTTGCCGATGCAAGGGTTACACTCGTTCCCGAAGCTGGACATTGGAACGCTACCGGTTCGTCTGATACCGCCGGTGTTGCAGAAATGTTCACCAGCGGCAGTTATCAAGGCGTTCCTGAAGGAAAATACCGCGTTTGTGTTATGAAAATCGAAACGCTCGCCGGTAAACCTTCCGAAGATGACAGTAAACCAGGTGAACCTGACCGCAATTTTAACCTTGTTGACCCGCAATACTCCGATACACTGGAAAGCCCTCTGTATATCGGTGTTGTCAAAGGAACGAAGGAATATAAAATTGATGTTGGCAAAGCTGTTAAAATTCCATTATTATAACCTGTTCGTTTCGTTGCCGTAACTTTTTGTACAACAGGAAATTGCTAAAAATACTATTTACCAAAAACAAATTATTTCAAATTCGGTCGATTTTCAGTCGATACCAATAGACCGAATTCGAATAAAATTAATTTTTAGAAATCCCCAATACCTATTATGAAACGCCGTAATTTTTTACAGATAGCGGTTATCGGAGGACTTGCGTTTCTTCGTTCGCGCTCCGATGCTGCGGAACCTTTACGTTTTACGCTCTGGCAATTGCCCTGTCATAGTGCGGAATCCAAAAACGGAACTTACGATTTCACTACACCAGACGGCAAACGTATTGCAATGCCGTTCAAAGGAAATTCTTACGTTTTTCAAACGGTAAACGGCAAACTGATTGTAATGGA
>JAIRWK010000096.1 GCA_031268995.1 Planctomycetaceae bacterium | reverse complement strand
CACAGAGTTCACAGAGGTGAATTTTAAATACGAAAATATACGAAAGAGTTGAAAATGAAATTTTCGTCTATTTCATTTTCAAAAAATTTATCTCCGTGAACTCTGTGCTCTCTGTGGTTGTTTAAAAGCAACTGAATAGTTACCAAGGGCGAAGCCTACCGCCCATACCGGCTACGGTATATTGTGTGCAGAGCAAAGTTTACTGCGAATATTGTTTTTGTTAAATAAATGGAAATTTATGATGTCTAAAGAGAGAGAAAAAGATAAAGAAAATTTGAATGTTGGCAGCGAGGCTGTTGGGACAGGTGTTGTACTTGAGGCGGCGCGTCGGGAAAAGTTACGCAAGATCAGAGAATTAGGATTTGATCCTTGGGGCGGACGCTTTGATCAACATCAACCAATTGCGTCTATTCGCGAATTGTCGGATCAAATAATTACGGAAGAACCTCCGCCGACAACCTCTACCACTCCCAATAACTCGCCGCCGCACCCGCAACAAAAAGGTCCCAAAGTACGCGCTGCCGGTCGAATAATATTGCAACGAAAAAAGGGTAAGTTGATCTTTCTCGATTTGTGGGATTGGACGGGCAAGATACAAGTTTTAATTGGTGCAAATCAGGTTGGTGAAAAAAATTGGGAGCTTGCTCAATGTTTTGATCTTGGTGATATTATTGGGGTGGATGGCGAGTTGATGGTAACTCGTGCGGGCGAGTTATCGATAGCGGCGGCGGGGTTGACGTTTTTATCAAAATCGCTTGAAACGCCGCCTGCAAAATTTCACGGATTGACCGATCCTGATTTACGCAGCCGAATGCGATACATGGATTTGATTCATACGGACGGTGTTTTGGAACGGATGTTGCGCCGGACAAAGATCGTGCAATCGGTACGCGCAACTTTGGCAAATGAAGGATTTGTCGAGGTTGAAGGACCGACGTTGCATACAATTGCTGGCGGTGCTGCGGCGAGACCTTTTACAACACATCATAACGCTTTGAATATTCCGTTAGTTTTACGGATTGCTTTGGAGTTGCATTTGAAGCGATTACTTGTCGGCGGCATGGAGCGGGTTTATGAGCTTGGGCGGGTTTATCGCAACGAAGGAATTGACCAGAAACATAATCCTGAATTTACGATGTTGGAAGTGTATCAGGCTTACGGCGATTGCAGGTCAATGATGGATTTGACGGAGAAAATTATTGTTGATGCGTTGGGGGCAACGAGTCAAGATTTGACCATAACGTGGAACGATCAGACGATCAATTTTACGCCGCCGTTTGCGAGGCGGACTTATGATAGTTTGATTGAAGAATATGCTGGTGTTAATCCGGCGGATCGTGAAGCGGTTATTAGTTGTGCGAGGTCTTTGGGTATTGATGTTATTGGCAAGCATTTTGATTTGATAAAGAACGAGGTTTTTGAAGCAAAGGTGGAGGACAATCTTACCGGACCGATTTTTGTTACGGATTATCCTGCGAGTATTTGCCCGCTGACAAAGCGAAATCAAAATAATGCGGAGTTAGCGGATCGGTTTGAGCTTTTTGTTCACGGTGTTGAGTTGGCGAATGCTTATACGGAGTTGAATGATCCTGATTTGCAAGAGTTACTTTTTTCGGAGCAGCTTGAGGGGCAAAAAGCTGACGAGACGATGGCAAAAATGGATCGTGATTTCATTCGTGCGTTGAAGCATGGAATGCCGCCGGCTGGAGGTCTTGGCATTGGAATTGACAGGCTTTGCATGTTCCTAACAGACACAGCTTCAATACGCGAAGTAATCCTATTTCCCCTACAACGCCCCGAAAATTTATAAACAATTCAAATGACAATTTGTAAATATTTTCCTACATACTCAAG
Source organism: Planctomycetaceae bacterium (assembly GCA_031268995.1). GTDB lineage: Bacteria > Planctomycetota > Planctomycetia > Pirellulales > Thermoguttaceae > WRKP01. The sequence goes on along the minus strand of JAIRWK010000096.1, from coordinate 850 downwards.
CTGTTTTGAAATTCCCGATCCCGAAGCGGAACACGCAAGCGCAACAACGTGAAGCGGTTGTTCAAGGGCGAAGCCTATCGTCCTACCGGCTATGGTATACCGCTTTGGCGACAAAAGGGGGTTGACGTGAGATGAATTTGATTTAGAATTCGGGCATGTTTATACTGAAGCTACTTTAAGGTTCCTGAGGTTGCGGTATACCGTAGCTGCTATGAAATTTATCTTTTTAAGACAGAATAACATGATTACAGGATTGTCAGGATATAAAAAAATCCTGTCTATCCTGTAAATCCTGTCAAAAAAAATAAAAACTGAATTTCATAGTGCGGTGAGTATAAACCTACAACGCAAAGCATTGGGCAAGCGCAACAACGTGAAGCGGTTATTCAAGGGCGAAGCCTATTGTTTGTGTCGGCTACAGTATAACGTTGAGGTTTGTTGTCCATATCGGCAATACTATAACTCTTTTTTTCGCGCTCGTAGCTCAATTGGATAGAGCAACGGATTTCTAATCCGTAGGTTACAGGTTCGATTCCTGTCGGGCGTATTTAAGCCTTTGTTTTTTAACAATTTACGACTTGTCCAAATTCGCCCAAAGATGCAAAACATCTTTTCACTGCCCATTTTTAGACGTAAACTTTTACCAATTTTTCACAACTTTTCATAATCAACATCTTCCCAACCCCAAACCAACTGATAAGTAATCCGTTGAAAAAAATTCTTACCCTTGCGCAAAACCAAGAAAATGCGTATCGCCCGAAAAGCAGGAACAAAAATAAAATCTCATCTCGATTTTCTTGAAGGAAAACCTCACTTGCCAATCATAAAAATTGAACGAATATAAAATTCG
>JAIRWK010000428.1 GCA_031268995.1 Planctomycetaceae bacterium | reverse complement strand
CCAATACCTTTTTGACTCGAAAAGATAAACAGTATTACCAAAGCCGGTAATAATAAAAAAATCTCATTATGCCAATCTCTCCTGTATTGGCTACTTCCGACTGTTAGAAAAAGACATAGACTCAATAAGCCCAATGTGCCCATCGGTAATTTGAACAACATCGCCTCAAGATAAAAATACCACCAACCGCCACTTTTCCATTTGCCGTTCAAATACGAAAAAATTCCGTCTTCAACATCTTTTCTTTGCATATCAAGACCTGATACAAAATTGGACGGTAACGGCAATGGAATGTCCGCCAAAAATGTTCCGGCAAAACGATTGCCGCCTTCGGGTGGTATGTCATTTGCCAAATCACAACCTGCCAATAATTTTGTTTTAAACCGATAATCACCAAGCGGCTTGAATGTTCCCTCAAAATCATATCCTAAATTTATTACAAAAACACTTACAATTGTCATTATGAGAATCATAGTTGTTTCACGCAATGTAACTTTTTTCTGTAATGATAATCGAAAAAGTAGCCAGAGAACAAAACCAATTGGATAGAAAATAAGCAGGGTAAATTTTGAAAGTTCTGCAATTCCTAGAACAACACCGACGAATAACGCCATCAAATATGTCGGTCTTTGTAACCACTTCCAAAATAAAAAAGCAACTGTAATACCTAGCGCAGCAGCATGCGCATCAGGAGTAATTAGACTACCTTGCGCAAGAACATAAGGACAAAACGCCCAAAGTAATATTGCAATAATTCCCGCACGATCACCGTAAAGCTCCCTTGCCCAAGTAAAACAAACCCAACTACCGAGCAATATAAACGGAATACAAACCCAACGCGCTAACGTTACAAACCAAACAAAATTTTGACCGTTAGCGTGCATCGTATCAATGCCAACGCCATATTCAGCACGATAAAATGGATTGGTGTTATACGCTGCATAATTACTTGAATGCGGACTCAACCAAACGGGAAACGCTGCAACCTTGCGAATAAGTGGAGGATTGACACGATAGAGATCATAACGATTAAGCTCCCAATGACTCAAACCCGCAGGAAGATGAAAAACTTCAAGATGCGTCGGCGAATGAACATAACCACTCCAAGCCAACAAGAATGCTTGAATAATCAGAATCACGTAACAAACATAATAAGCAATATTAGTTCGCAACTTAGATAAATTACATTTCATCTGTAAATATGGTTATTGGTAAATCATAAGTAACAGGATCATTTTGGAGTTTATACTTTACGTTTACTAATACTGGATTGTTGCTGGATTTTTTGAGTGATAATTTATGTTCATCTAAAAATCGTTCCGAGTCAAACTGACATGTAACATATTCACCACGAACTTCAATAACTTGAAACGGCTTATCCATCACGGAAACAAGAGTCACAGTTTTTTCCGGAACATTTGATAGATCGACAACAAAAGGAAAAGCCTGAACAGGAGAGACAATTTTACCTGATATGTTTAGAGTAAACTTTTCATAGCCGGGAACATTCGTCTTGAAACTTATAGTCCCGTTGATATTTTCGTCTATTTCACCAATTGGCTTAAATACCAGTTCAAGAATACGGCTATTCCTAGCGACTTTTTCTGAAATATTGAAATTCGTCTGATTTTTGTAAGCCAGATATGAAAAGTCGGTTTTATCAATGGTAGCAAAATGATGCCGTAATAATGTAATACCTTCAACACGATTTGATTCAAATTCAATTTGAAAATCATTCCATTCACCGTTGTAATGAACGAAACAACGATAAATACATTCACGACCAACAAAAAGATTATTAAGGCGAATTGCTAGAGGTTCGATTCGGATATCAACTCCAGTAAAACCGCACGCAGAGAGAACAATAACGGGATAATCCGGATCATTGGTATGAACCGCAGCTGTCTGAGTGAAAACCCCATGTTTGGATTCCACTGTGTAAAAAAGTTTTATTACGCCGCTACCACCCGGTGGAATGGGCAAGTTAGGCTTTTCACTTTTAAGGCAAGCACACCCCACTTTCACATCATCCACAACAAGGTCGGCAGTACCCCTGTTGTGAATCGGAAAAATAAATTCCGTCGGTTCACCTACGGCTGGAATATCACCCTTGTCAATAATCAAGTGGTCGTAAACGGCACGAGGTTTTGACTTATCACTCGTTGCAAAAAAAGCATCGTCTTTTTTAACATGCAACGCGTACCCAGTCCAACGTTTCTCGAATGTTTCCCGCCTCTGCCGAGTACGATTACCGTCAGAATCAAAAACATGTACAAAACCTTGTGACAACTCAATTCCTGAAACAACGATAAAATGCTCAGGGGCAGTAAGGTGAACTATACAAGGGAACGATACCTTTGCCAATGTCTCCCAGTTATCATTAAAACCTTCCGCGATAATACCAATTTTGCCGAGTGTCTCGACAATCTGCACCAACGAATGTCCCTGTCGGTTATTCGGCAATAATCGTTGAATTTCGCCTTTTTTAGTCGGAATGCCCAGAAGCTGGGCAGTACGATAAATTGACCAATGCGCACACTGAGGAGTATCGGAAACCTGTTGCTTATTTCTGTCATATAAAATCTTTATACAAAAAACAACACCAATACAAATTGACAACAAAGGTAAAATAATATAGGTAAAACTATTATTTCTCATTCTTACTATTTTTTTTTCAAGCGATATTTTTTCCATTTGTTATACTTGTGAAAAACACTTATAAAAATCAAAAGGAGACCAACCCCAATGAGAATATAGCGGAAAAACGAATATTCGGAATTCCGTTTGAGATGTGATCCAAAATCGCGATCCGGTAGCGTTTGGTCATTTATGGAGTGAGACGTATTCGTTCGCAAATCATGTACCCTGTCTCCCCGTTTCACCCCCAGTACCTTTAGTGAAAATTCATCATCATTTAACGGCTCGTTGACTGTCTGTTTCGAAAAAGTAATGTCGTAGTGCCACCCTGCGTGTTTTATATCAATTGAAATCTTTTGGGGAAGCCATAGATCGCCGACTTGCTGATATGTCTTTCTAAAGATCGTTTCAAAATTAGATGGTTTGGTTAAATTGATTTCTCTAACACGTAAGTTAATGCATAATCCATATTTATCAAATATTCTTTCTGTAACAATTGTTCGGTTTCCCTTCAACTCACTGTCCTGGCGTAACATGGTATTGTTGCCTTGTGCGATCACTTTTATTTTTATCCCTGACACACTACGAACTTTTATTCTTTTGAGTAAACTGCGCATGTCCATGATGTCCAACCTACTGAGAGAACAATAGTCTAATGGATTAAGGAACGTAGTCCTAGAAGAGGATTCTTTAAAAAATGCATCATACCCTGCATGGATTCTGAGGTTACCCAGCAGTTGGCTAGTAGGGATATCTGGACTCAAACAAACATACGGTTTGGTGGAATCCGGCTTTGTTTGCCTGCCAAGTATATTATTCGGGTTAATCAATGGTCCCTTTATATCCACATCACTAAAAGAATACGTGAGATTTTCTCGGTTAAGGAATCCGTTGACACGTAGAGGTCTCTTCCGCATAACGCCATCTTCCTC
>JAIRWK010000393.1 GCA_031268995.1 Planctomycetaceae bacterium | reverse complement strand
CAACACACACCCCAAACCATACCACCTCTACACCAACACACACTATTCGTCTGACTTATCTTCGGGGGGGGGGGGGGGGGGCCGCCCCCCCCCAATAGACAATACTGCCGCGAACATGGATTTTTAATTTTGTTAAATTTCTGTTAAATGTAACACCGCAGCCAGTACGGGCAATACATTTGGCCCTCAACTAACAACTACAAGTTGTTTTTGCTACCGTGTGTTACGTTGCATAATTTTCTCGAAAAACAAACACACTACGTACCGCAAGATAAAATCCTGCTTTGCACGCTCCCGTCGCTATAGACGTAACAATAGAACTTCTTCAATATTTTTCAAATAAATAACGAAAAAGGGGAATTTTTTAACGCGAAAAGTGCGAATGTTACGCGAATGGGGGACACGAATAATATTAAAAATATTCGCGTTTTATTTGCGTGTTTCGCGCTTTAAATCTCCCCGATGTTGCTTTGCTGGAGAAATTGGGTATAAATAGGCGGCAAAAAGTTTTTTTGCCGTGTTTTTTGGGAAAAATTTTTTGTTAATGTTTACGAAAAGTTTAAATTCAAATTTAACGTTAGAGGGTAATTTTATGAAGAAACGAATCTCGTTTATTGTTGTTGGGATTTTTGCGATTGGTTTATTTGTGGGTTGCGGGACAAAGACTATTCCGGCAACCAATAATAATTCAACAAACCAAAATACACACAGCCAAAATAACTCCACTACAAATAATACGTCCGTGATAAATTCGTTCGATAGCGATAGGAATTTATTTGAACCGAATCCGTTGACAGGCAGTGACGGGCAAAATATTGAGCCGATGTTGTTGCCGCCAACAATTGCCCGCCCAACTGACGACCTCGAAAAATTCCAAATACCAATGACTGACAACACCCCTGAACCCGCACCGATTCCTGAACCAGCACCGATTCCCGAATCAGCACCGATTCCTGAACCAACACCGACTCCTGAACCCGCACCGACTCCAGCACCAACACCAGTTCCCGAACCAGCACCGACTCCAGCACCAACACCGGCTCATGAACCTGCGACGAATCTTATTGATAATTCTTCTCCGTTTCCTGTGTCGAGTCCTGAATTGGTAGCGGAACAGCCGCCGGTTGCTGGTAGTACTAATGTTGCGGAAAATGCTATCCCGTTTGTCCAAACAAGTGATAATGACGTTTCGCCAAATGACACGGGCAAAGAAATTGACGACGCTAAAAAAAAAATTTAACGGACACGAACGTTGATAGCACAAATACTGACGGCAATGTTAATGTTGGAACGGGTGAGAATGTAGAGGTCAAGAAATTCGATCCGGTGAAAGCAAATGGCGAGTTATTTGTCGGCTGGGATAAACCGAAATTGTTGCTTGTTTTCACTGGATTTATGGATGGGTATATTGAACCGTGCGGATGTGCAGGGCTTGAGCAAATGAAAGGCGGATTGAGTCGGCGGCACTCAATGTTTAAAGAGTTGACCAAAAATAATTGGGAATACATCGCAGTCGATGCCGGAAATGTAAACAAAGGTTTCGGACTCCAAGAAGAACTAAAATACAATTTCGTTGTTGACGAATCAATGCGGTTGATGAAATACGGTGCAATTGGAATCGGCAATCGGGAATTGCGATTTCCGACAGAAGTATTGCTCTTGTACACCGTCGATGTGCCAGATAGCCCAAAAAATTACACGTCCGCAAATGTAGCAGTTCTCGCCTTCAACCCCGATGTCGTCAAACCATACAGAATTCTTGAACAAGCCGGAATTAAAGTTGGAGTGGTTTCGGTGTTGGCGGATTCGTTTCACGACGGTATAAATAATAAGGAAATAATTTGCGCAAATACAGTTGAAAAATTGAAAGAAGTTTTGCCAAAATTGAAAGATGAAAAATGCGATAAAAAAATACTAATCATTCACGGCTCAAATGAAGAAATCGACACAATTATAAAAATTTTCCCCAACGAATTCGACTACATCGTCGGAAGTAACACTCCGGCAGAACCGCCAATTAGACCTAATTTTGTTGGGCAGAGTATGTTGGTTGAGGTTGGCGAAAAGGGCAAATTTGCAGTCGCGGTTGGGCTTTACGACGACCCGAAAACACCATTCCGCTACCAAAGAATACCACTAGATTCACGCTACGAAAATTCTGAAGACATCCTCAAAAGAATGAAACTCTACCAATTACAACTCGAAAAAACAGGATTGAACGGACTTGGAATCAAACAAATAGACGATAGCCGATCCGAAGTTTGTGGTAAATATTCGGGGACAAAACAATGCGTCGATTGCCACGAAGACGCTCATAAAGTTTGGCGTAAATCAAAACACGCCGCCGCTTGGAACGCATTAGCAAACGAAGCACCCCCCGCCCGCATAAATGACCCCGAATGTATCGCTTGTCATGTCGTCGGTTGGAATCGCAAAGAACAAGTACCATACAAAACAGGCTTCATCGGACAAAAAATAACACCGGATTTGATAAATGTAGGTTGTGAATCTTGCCATGGTCCTTGCGAAAATCATATCAAAGCAGAACGAGGCGCAGATATAAAATTACAAGAAAAATTACGTTCAACAATAAAATTGTCCGCCGACAAAAATGCAAAAAAAATCTGCATCGAATGCCACGACGGAGATAACTCGCCACACTTCGATTTCAAAACATATTGGGAAAAAATTAAACACAAAGAAAATGATACCGAAACCGCTATAAACAACACGATTCGACCATAAAAAAACGCCCAACAGGAATTTCTAAAAATTGATTTTATTTCGAATTCGGTCGATTTTCAGTCGATATAAATTGACCGAATTCGAAATAATTTGTTTTTGGCAAATAGTATTTTTAAAAATTCCCCAAACGTTGCCCCCACTACCAACCATAAAATCAACCTGCTATACTGCCACGCCGAAGCATAAAACCACCCCTAACTTTTAGAGTAGCATACCGTAGCCGGTAAGGCGATAGGCTTCGCCCTTGAACAACCGATTCGCGATGCTACGCTTGTGTGTCCAGCTTCAAGAATTTTAAAATAGCTTTAGTATAATAGCAATTTTATTTCAGGGTGATGCCTTAATGTCGATGTCCTTTTTGTCCTCCACTAAATCGTAAACCACAATATTTTAAAAAAGAATTAGGTATAAGAAAAATGAACACATTGTCGATAATTTTGGGCGTACCGTTTGGTATTTTATTTGGGGCAAATTGGGCTGGTCTTTTGGCTACTGCGATTGTTGTTATTTTCTATTTGATAATCAACGCAGCAGAGCGTTATGCTGCCGCTCAAAAACTTGACAAACTCAATAAACAAAAAGAACAAAACATGGAACAATTCGAAAACCCTGAACCAGCCGCGGACCAAGAAATAGTCTTCACATCAAAACCATCCGACCAAAAGAAAAAACGTAATCCAAAAAGATCACAACCGAAAATCTCAAACGATTACAACACCAACTCAACAAACAACCAAAAAGAACCCCGAAGAGCATTAGTCCGCGAATTGCCGAAACAAGGACACGGTGCAAGATTTGAAGCCGCGCCGGGTACGTTGTCATCCGTGCAGCTTACTCCGCAAGTTGAAGCAACCGTTAAACCCGAATTGGACAGCCTCACCGGCATCTACGACCAAACAGCAGACGACAACAACACTTCACAAAACACAATAAACCTAATCAACTTGCTGTCAACACCAGAAGGTATCAGAGAAGCCATCATCCTATCAGAAATCCTAAATCGCCCCAGTTAAAAATTATACCGTAGCCGGTAGGGCGATAGGCTTCGCCCTTGAACAACCGCTTCACGTTGTTGCGCTTGCGTGTTCGGCTTCAGGAATTTTAAGGTAGCTTCAGTATAGCACGCAGATTTTTGGGAGGTACACGCAAGATCAGAAAATAAAATCTGATCTTACGGCTATACCGTAGCCGGTAAGGCGATAGGCTTCGCCCTTGAACAACCGCTTCACGATGCTACGCTTGCGTGTCCAGCTTCAAGAATTTTAAAGTATATCTTTTCTAAAATCTGCGTTATCTTGCGTGCTGATTTTTTGAAGGGGTTGTATCTATGTTGCGATGTGGTATACTAAAACCGTTTTTGAGATTCCGGTTGTTTTAGTGTGTGGTGTTGGGCAAGAACGAAACCTACCACGCAACTGGTTTGGTGGTACGAAATTAAAATTTAACGAAAATATACTCAAGCTGCTTTGAAATTCCCGAAGCGAAACGCGCAAACGTATACTCAAGCTACTTTAAAATTCGTAGAGCTGAACACGCAAGCGCAACAACGTGAAACGGTTGTTCAAGGGCGAAGTCTATCGGCTACGGTATAACAACACAAAACGATCGTTCAAGGGCAAAAAAACACTAGCCCATAACAGCTTCGATATATTTTTACAAACAACAAAACAAAATGACAGATAAATCAGACAATAACACCAACACAAATAGCGACGCAAATGTGTTGAGTGAACTATCTCGGCGTGAATTTATTGTTGGCGGTGTGGTTGCAGTTGGTGTACCGGCAATCAGTACCGGCGCATTTTACTTTGCGTACAAAATGACCGGTAAACATCCGATTCGTGTTGGAGTTGTCGGCACGGGCGACGAAGGGCAAGTGTTGCTCGGTGCGATTAACCCCGAATATATCGAGGTCAAATCAATCGCCGACATCCGACCATACAACCAATACCGCACGTTTTACGGAGATTGTTATTCGCCGACGGCATTGAAAGTACGTCCGGGTTTGAATAAAGTTTACGGTTGGGATACGGAATCGGAAGCAAGACGGCACATCAAAGTTTACACCGATTACCGCGAGTTGATCAAAAACGCCAAAGCCGACGGAATTGAGGCGATTATTATCGGTTTGCCGTTACATTTACACCACGCGGCGGCGGTTTGTGCGATGAAAGCCGGTTTGCATGTGTTGACGGAAAAACTGATGGGACATAGTGTTGCTAAATGTAAAGAGATGGCAAGAGTTGCCTACGAAACCAAAAAACATTTGGCAACAGGACACCAAAGACATTACAACATTTTATATCAAGAAGCGGTTGACACGATACGTCGCGGTTTGATCGGTAACATTCATTACATCCGTGCACAATGGCACCGCAATAATGCACCGGGTAACGACAGCTGGCAAATGCCAATGCCCGCAGAGATCAAAAGGACTGATTCGTTGGCACAAAAACTTAACAACGAACTCAAATCTTGGACAGACCGTTTGAATAAAGCGCGTGGAGTTGAGATTGAGGAATGGTCGAAAAAGGTTGCGCAGAAAAAGGCGCAAATTGCCGACCACGTTCTTGCTAGCGGCGGTCAATATTTGCAACAAAATATAGAATCGGCATCAAACTATGGTTACGAGGACGGCAAATTTGCGGGAAGCGGTGAAGTTTATGACCGTCCTGCGGCGGAAGAGCTTTTGCGTTGGCGGCTTTGGCGGCGAACCGGCGGCGGTTTGATGGTAGAATTGGGTTCACACCAACTTGACGCGGCAAGTATATTTCTTGCGGCGAACAATGATTTGTATCTTGACCAAAATAATAGCCCAAAACTACGAGGCGAAAAAGTGCACCCGCTTAGAGTACACGTCTCAGCAAACAGAAATCTTTTCCAACTTGACCGCGAAGCAAATGATCATATTACAACATTGGTGGAATTTCCCGCGCCGGATTATGATCCAAGTACGCGGGCAGGTGAAAAGCGTAAAATTTGCGTACAATATTCGACGGTAAACGGCAATGGATTCGGCGGTTATGGTGAGGTTGTTTATGGTACGGATGGTACATTGATTTTGAGGTCGGAAAATGAATCTGAAATATTCCGTAGCGGCGATTCCGGCGGCAGCAAAGTAGCCGCACGTGCCGATGCCGCTCTTGACACGCAGTCAAGCGGTCCTGCCCAAACGGCAGTTGGCGGCGCAGCCAAAGCAGAGGTAAGTCGCGGTTATCAAGAAGAATTAGAACATTGGGCTTGGTGTATTCGAGTGAATCCTGATTGCAGAGATGAGAAGTTGCAACCGCGTTGTACGCCGAAGATTGCGCTTGGTGATTCTGTTATCGCGTTGGTTACGAATATTGCTTCGGATACAGGCAAAAGTGTTACGTTCAACGAATCATGGTTCGACCCATTAAGCGACGCAACACCAGAAGTAGATGTCGCACAAGATAACACGGCAGTAATAAATATGCAAAGACCAGAATACTCACTCTAAAAAAATCTTTGGGCAAGAAAGGTGTATTTTGTCAAAAGAGACGAAATAACGAGGTTATTGTTTTGTTACGGAAACACGTATAGTCTAGGCACATGTGGCGAAATCGACAGTGTTGGTTTCGGTGTTTAAATCAAATTCAAAATGGGAGTAAATTAAAAATGTTACGTTACGGTGTACGTTTTTTGAGTTTTCAAGTTATGGCTGGCTTGTTGTTTGTTGATTTTTTACTTGCGCAACCGCCGGCTCAAAATGTTGCGCAACCGCCGCAATTTAACGCCCGCGATTGGGCAAATATAAAAATCCCGTCCGGTATGCTCACAACTATCGGGCGGGCGTATAGTAATTCTATCGACAAGGGAATAATGAATTCGTGGTTGATTATGGACGGTGTTCGCAATGACGATTTGCGAAAAACTCTAGGCATAAACGACGCGCAAGCCAAAGAAATCGAAACTTTCCGAAATACGTTTCAAATGCAAACTCTTGGTCATCTTCACGACCTGATAAATCATATGCCCGACCTGACAAAACGTTTCGACAACGCGACTGAAGACGATCATAAATCAATAGACTTGTTTAAGAACTTTAAAATGCTATAATGAGGTCATGGAAAATAAAAATAAGACGGGCGATGCCCCAACGGTTCTTTTTAAACGGTTGCACGGGGTAAGTCCCGACACGTTTAA
>JAIRWK010000368.1 GCA_031268995.1 Planctomycetaceae bacterium | reverse complement strand
AAACACACGAAATTTACGCGAAAAGACGCGAAACTAAATTATTCGCGACCTTTCGTGCTCTTTTAGCGTATTTCGCGGTTTAAAAAATAAATTAAATCATTCGACTGAATAGTTACTTTCTTTTTTTGTTCTGTTTTCGTATCTTTTTTGCCCTCCGTGTTAAAACTTCCGCTAAACGGATTTTTGATCTTGCAATGAATTATGAAAATCATTAAACTCCCGCCGTTCCGCAAAATGTTTTGCGGTGAAACAAATTATGCGTTGGTGATGTACTCAAGCTACTTTAAAATTCCTGAAACTGAACACGCAATCGTAACAACGAGAAGCGGTTGTTCAAGGGCGAAGCCTATCGCCTTGCCGACTGCGGTATGTTCAAAGTTTTCCTTTATTTTCGATGTCAAGGTTATACTCAAGCTGTTTTGAAATTCCCGAAGCTGGACACGCAATCGCGGCATCGCGAAGCGGTTGTTCGAGGGCGAAGCCTACCGCTCGTACCGGCTTCGGTGTATTAATTATTTTGGGCGTGTTAATTCTTATTTTGCCGGAGGTTGGTTGTATGTCGGCGAACACGAGCGCGGAGGGTGTGCGGTATTTCAACCAAGCACGCTACGATCAAGCTCAACTCGCTTTTTTGGAAGTTCTCAAACGCGAGCCGAACAATCCCGACGCCTATTTCAATCTTGCCGAAACTTACCACCAATCCGCAAAACTATCCCTAAGTCAAGGCGAAATCGCTAAAGCACAACAACAATACGACGAAGCAAATAGATATTACAAAAATTGCCTGTCAATTGACGTGAATCATTTGAAAGCGAATCGCGGTCTTGCGGCGATGTATATTGAGATACGGCAGCCGAAGATGGCTTTTGACCACATTATTAACTGGTGCAATGTCAACCCCAATTTGCAAGACCCAAAAATCGAACTTGCAAGACTGCACCAAGAATGGGCGCAGATAATGACAACACAAGGTCAAAAAGAAATCAGCGACACCAGCAACCAAAAAGCTGTCGAATTATTGCAAAATGTTATTGCCAATGACCCCAATAATTATCGGGCTTGGCGTGCTATCGGATTTATCCGCGAAAACAACGGCGACCGCGAAAACGCAATCACCGCATACCAACAATCAATTTTGCTAAACCCGCAACAAAATGATTTAAAGAATAAATTATTGACAATGGGCATCTCGCCAACACCAACAATCACCCCAACCATCACTCCGCCCGCAAACACAAATAACACCAACACCATCAACACCTCCACACTAGACACAACCGGTCTGGGAAGCATCGGCTACAGATAATGCTTACTCGCCGATCAGAATTTCGTCTTCCAAATTTTTTGCGGTGATGTATTCGAGATTTCCGGCAACATGTTTTTGAGTTGTTTTGATGGAGAGGTATCTGTCGGTTGTGCCTGTTTGGTCTGTTTCAAATAACACTTGAACGTTTTGTCCGACAAACGAAGCGGCGTAATCGGCACGCAATTTTCTTGCGATTTCGGACAGATGTTGGACGCGTTGCCGTATGATTCTTTGCGGGATTTTATCAGGGAAATTTGCGGCTTCTGTCCCTTGACGCGGGCTGTAACGAAAAACATGAACTTTTGAAAAACACAACCCGCGAACAACTTCACAAGTATTCTCGAATTGCTTGTCCGTCTCGCCCGGAAAACCAACTATCACATCCGTCGTCAACGCTAACCGCTCAAACCGCGACAACAACCGCTCACAACACGAAACATACTCTCCACACAACCAACGCCTACGCATTCGAAATAAAATCCCATCATCACCGCTTTGCATTGGCAGATGCAAGTGCGGACAAATTCTCACGCCGTTGCCCAACATCAACTCAACCAACCCGCCCGAAACCTCCACCGCCTCCAAACTCGATAACCGAACCCGAAAATCACCACCCAAACCAATAACCCTACCAACCAACTCCGAAAGCATCGAACTGCTTGAACCGGACAAATCAACCCCATAATGACCAAGATGTATCCCCGTCAACACAATCTCGCGATAACCATTGTCAATCAATTGCCGAACCTCACGCAACACCTCATCGATTGACCTGCTGGCAAGCACAGACCGCACTTTCGGAATAATACAATAAGAACAACCAACCTTGCAACCGTCTTGAATTTTAACGTAAGCCCGATGCCGTTCACCAAACGAACTTATCCCAACCGGCAACTCACGCAATCCTTTTTCTATCAGAAATTGTTTAAGCCAATCTTTATTTGTTTCCGTTTTTGTAACGCCGTCAATTTGAGCAAATTGAACCGCATCCCGCCGCACCGAGCAACCAAAAACGATCACTTCCGCTCCGCGATTCTCTTTAATCAAACGCCGCACCAACTTCCGCCCTTTCGCTTCACTTTCCGCCGTTACCGCACAAGTATTCAAGAACACAACATCCGCAACCTCACCAACCGCCGCCTCCAAATACCCAAGCCGCAACAACCCTTCCCGCAAATATTCCGTCTCATACTGATTGACTTTGCAACCAAGTGTATAAAGTTTAAAAAACACTTCTAAAAATTTATGTTATACTGAAGTTACTTTACAATTTCTGAAGCTGAACACGCAATCGCAACAACGTGAAGCAGTTGTTCAAGGGCGAAGCCTATTGCCCTGCCGGCTACGGTACAACAAGAATGTAACCCATTTTCTCAACTAAACAACCTCCGCCCAAAACACGCCAAAATATAACTGCTCGATAACCCAATGGATATACTCAAGCTACTTTACAATTCCTGAAGCTGAACACGCAATCGCAACAACGTGAAACGGTTGTTCAAGGGCGAAGCCTATCGCCCTACCTGCTGCGGTATAGTTGCCGATTTCTTGAATTGGGGTATTGCATTGGGGTAATTTGTCCTATATACTGGAACCGCTTTAAGATTCCTGCAAGCTGAATACGCAATCGCAACAACGTGAAGCGGTTGTTCAAGGGCGAAGCTTACCGGCTGCGGTATAATAAAATCGGTTGACCGAAAAACAGATTTGATAAAATTATTATGAATGCTCTCAAGAAATATTCAATTGGAATTATTTGCGGAGTTTTTGCCATGACGACAATAACCGTCGGTGTCGCAGCAATGCCAATACTCGCAAATCCGCCAAATAGTAACCCCGAAAATGATCTCACTCCAAATGATAAATTTGTCCCGCTTTGGAACTCTGCACTGTTGCGCGAAGATTCTGAGTCGTTCAATAAAGAACGTAATTTGGTTGCGAAACCGGTAGACAATTCTGATAATTCTATTGACAATCCTGTTAGCAATTCTGTTGACAACTCTGTTGATAATAGATCAATTGCAGAACCTGTTAAGGCGGTTGTTGATGATACGCAATTGGGCAAAGAGTTGAGGGAGATACTTTCTAGGAAGCCGGAAATTCCAGCGAAAAAAATCCCGACCAAAAATAAAGTTGTTGTCAATAATAACAACAATAATAGCACCAACAATAATTCCGAACGAACGAATGATACGCAACGAGATGCTGCTGTTGTTTTGGCGCAATCTAAAGATGATCCGCTTGCCGGCAGACCTGATCCGCCGCAAGGTAATTCGCCGAATTTGTCTGCGATTCCGTCGGTATTGATTGATGATCCACCTGCTGCGGCTACGAATACTTCGCCGATCACGCCGACCAATAATGCCGCACCGCAAATTACACACCACCCAACTAACGAACCAATCAAAAACTCAACAACAAACCCACAACCACGAACTCCAACAATAATTAACAAAAATGATTTTGCTTCTGTTATAAATGGGTGGTTACTTGTTGCGACGATTGTTTCGGTTGCGGCGTTGGTTTATGTTTCGATTATTGCCGTCGATTATCATCAACGTTGGATGCAATCTCTCACGGCACAAAACGACCGTTACGCCGCAATTGATGATTTAGCTTACAGCGGTTTGCACGACCAATACGATGCTTCTGACGGCAGAAATTTTGGAACAGATTTTTTCCGAATCACACAATAATCCACCGAAGCATAATACGGGCAAAAAACATTTTGCCCGTTTGTTTCGGTATAATTTCGGTATAATTAAGGATAACAAATGGAAACCGGTGACATTCTTTTACATCGCGGCTTGCTCACGGAATCGCAACTTTCAGAACTTCGCACAATTCAACGCGAAAGTATGCGAAACGGACAACGTAATTCTTTGCGGCTCGATCAGCTTGCAGTTCAAAAAGGTTTTTTGACTGAGGAGACTGTGTTGCAGAATCTTGGTGAGGAGCTTGGGATTGGCTATGTTGATTTGCCTGAATTTCCTGTCAACTTGGCGTTGTTAAAAACATTCCCAACACGATTTATTCATCGTGAGCGAATCTTTCCCATCAGTCAATACGAGGATAAATTAGTTGTCGCAACTAGCGATCCGTTAAATCTTTATCCGCTTGATGAAGTTGCGTCAATTACTGGCAAACAGATTCAACCGATGCTTTCGCCGTTATCTGAAATTGAGAAGTTGATCAAAAATAATCTTGGTGTTGGCAGTGAGACGATTGACGGATTGATGGCGCAGCGTGCAGAGGAGGAGAATGACAGTATTGAGCTTGTTGGCGATTTGGAGTTGGATGGCAGTGAGCTTTCGGAGATGGCGCAAGAGCCGTCGGTTATTCGGCTTGTCAACGAAATTTTGCTTGAGGCGATTGAGTCGCGTGCGAGTGATATTCATATTGAGACGGAGTCTGATGGGTTATCGATTCGGTATCGGATTGACGGCGTTTTGCATGTACAAAATTTTCCATCAGAAATAAACCGTTTTCAATCGGCGATAATTAGTCGTTTGAAAATTATGTCCAAATTGAATATTGCCGAACGGCGGTTGCCGCAAGACGGACGTATTCAATTAAAATTTTCAGGTCGCGAAATTGATGTACGGGTGTCGGTTATTCCAATGATTCACGGCGAAGGAATTGTGATGCGTTTGTTGGACAAGGGTGCGATGGAATTTTCGTTGCGCGGGCTTGGGATGAACGCGGCAATTTATGATAAATTTTCTGATTTGATCAGGTTGCCGCATGGTATTATTCTTGTTACGGGACCTACGGGCAGTGGGAAAACTACTACTCTTTATAGTGCGTTGACGGAGATCAAGGATGCTGCGACGAAAATTATTACGACGGAGGACCCAGTTGAGTATCGGTTGAATGGGATTAGTCAAATTCAAGTGCATGCGAAGATCGGATTAACATTTGCGGCATCGTTACGTAGTATTTTGCGGCATGATCCTGATATTGTTTTGGTTGGTGAGATTCGCGATCTTGAGACGGCGGAGAATGCGGTTCAAGCGGCGTTGACGGGGCATCTTGTGTTTAGTACGTTGCATACAAATGATGCGGCGGGTGCATATACGCGGTTAATTGACATGGGGGTTGAGCCGTTTTTGGTTTCGAGTTGTGTTGAGGCGGTGATGGCGCAGAGGCTTGTGCGCAATTTGTGTCCGAATTGCAAGGAATCTTATGTGCCGAATCAAACGGAGTTGCCGCCGGATTTTCCAATTGAAAAATTTCAACACGAACACAGTGGCAGGTTGTATCGACCGGTCGGATGCCGTACGTGCAGGCAAGTTGGATACAGAGGTCGAAGCGGAATTTATGAATTGCTGATTACGTCGAACCAAATAAGAGAAGTTACAGGACGAAACGCTACCGCTTGGGAAATAAAAAAGTTAGCTATAAACGCAGGAATGCAAACGCTAAGAATGGACGGTTGGCGAAAAGTATTACTCGGAGAAACCTCTATCGACGAAATCGTAAAAGTTACAAAACAAGACGAAATAAGCACCGCTTCATGTTAAGTATTTTTTGAACACGAAATGGGATTTTAAAAAACTTGTAACTCATGTTACGCATTTTTGGTCTACATTTAGGCGAGTTATTGTCCTACCGTTAAAAACGTGATTGCGGAATTGCATCAACCTGATAAGATACGTATTCGAGGGTGGACGGTGCCCCG
>JAIRWK010000195.1 GCA_031268995.1 Planctomycetaceae bacterium | reverse complement strand
GTCAAATAGAAAAAATCGAATACTCAAGACTTTGCCTTGATGATAAAAATTATGTACAAGAAAAAATGTTACAGAAAAAACGAAACAATCGAAAAATATTGAAATAAAAATTGGGTTATATAATCGGGCTACTTTAAAATTCATGGAGCTGGTTATGGAATCGCAACACCGTGAAGCGGTTTTTCAATGGCGAAACCTACCGCCCATATCAGCTCCTGATATATTACGGACAAAAAATTAAATTTTTGGATAAATAAGGAAAAATGAAAATGAATATTGATTTAACAAATAAGGTTGCGCTTGTTACGGGAGCATCTCGCGGTATTGGGCGTGCGACTGCAATTCGGTTTGCTCAATCCGGCGCGGATGTTATCGTCAACTACGTAACTTCACGCGACGCGGCGGAAACAGCGGCAAACGAAATTATCCAACTTGGACGACGCGCATGGATAATTAAAGCCGACGTGAGCGAAAAGGAAGATGTTGAAATGATGTTTGAATTCATTTGTAATGAAATTGGACATTTGAATATTTTAGTGAGCAACGCGGCAACTGGCGGATTTCGTCCGCTCCTCACAGCGTCAAACAAAAATTTCGACGCGGCGTTTCATACGAATGTTTTAGCGTTGATGTATCTTGTGCAGTCGGCAATGCCGCTACTGGAAAAAGGAACAACACGCGGAAAAGTCATAACAATATCAAGTCACGGCGCAATTGCAGGTTTGCCAATGTACGGACTTGTCGGCGCGTCGAAGGCTGCTCTTGAAAGTTTAGTGCGGCATTTTACGCTTGAGATTGGAGATCGCGGCGTGAATATAAATGTTGTCCGCGCGGGCTTGGTTGCAACAGATTCATCAAGACGTTTGCCCAACGCGGATAAATTATTCAACGATCAAATTAACTTCACACAAGTCGGCGAAAGAATCCTGTTGCCCGAAGATGTCGCAAACACAATCCTGTTTCTCGCATCACCATTAAGCGATATGATTCAAGGCGAAACAATAACAATAGACGGCGGCGCAGCAATCAGAGGCGCGTGATATACCGTAGCCGGTATGAGCGGTAAGCTTTGCCCCTGAACAACCGCTTCACGTTGTTGCGCTTGCGGGTTCAGCTTCAGGAATTTTAAAGTAGCTTCAGTATACTAAATTATTGTAACAAAAATTAAAAAATGAACGATAATAAATATATTTTCATTACCGGAACAACGGGATTACTTGGTGCTTATTTGCTCAAGGATTTGCTTCTTGCCGGACGGGCTTGTGTGGTGGTAGTGCGACCGAATCGATTTGAAAACGGCATCCAACGCATTGAAAGTATTTTGGCAAGATTCGAATTAAGTAATAAGATCGTGTTGCCCAGACCGATTGTGTTTGAGGGCGATTTGTCAATACCGATGTTCGGATTTAAGGAATCGGAAATTGCGTGGTTGCGTGAACATTGCGGCGCGGTATTGCACAATGCCGCAAGCTTGCTGTTTCAAATTGACGAAAAAACAAACGAACCATACCGCTCAAATGTAAACGGTACCGAAAATGTTTTGAAATTTTGCCGCGAGATCGGAGTTCGGCAATTTCATCACGTTTCAACATCATATATTTGCGGTTTGCGGACGGATACATGTTTGGAATCAGAGCTTGATGTTGGGCAAAATTTTGGCAACGATTACGAAAAATCAAAAGTGGCATCCGAAAAATTAGTACGCAAAGAAACATCACTCGAATCACTCACAGTATATAGACCGGCAATAATTATCGGTGACTCAAAAAATGGTTATTCGTCAACATTTCACGGTTATTATACGCCGTTAAAGATAGTGCATTCTTTTGTTGATACGAGTGCGATAGACGGCGCGCCGTTGTTGGCGTGTTTGGGATTGTCGGGTTCGGAGCGTAAACATTTTGTTCCTGTCGATTGGGTTTCCGCAGCAATTACGCAAATTTTGAACAGCCCTCAAAATCACGGCAAAACATATCACTTAACGCCAAAAAATCCGACCACTTGCGAAACAACATCGCATGTTTTTGAAGAAGCGTTACGAACCCACTTTGAAAAACATAAAAAACAGAATAATCGTAACAATAAACCAAACACGCCGATTCACGCGGATTCAAATGAACTTGGTTTTGCTATGTTAGGTGATATTTTTCGTGAGCAGATGGAAGTTTATCAAGCGTATTGGCGAGATGATCCGACGTTTGACCGAACGAATACGGAATCAGTGTTGACGGAATTACCTTGTCCTGAAGTAACGCATGAAGTGTTATTGCGGTTGGCGATTTTTGCGTTGGAAAATGGTTTTGGGTGGCCTAAACCGCAACCCGTTAAGCCTGAAAATTGGGTTCAGGATTTTTTGTACAAAAATATGTCAAACGTAAATCCGTTCGATCAAAAAGAACAATTGACACAACAAAAAAACTTATCAGACGAATCATTCGGATTACAAGTAAATGGTTGCGGCGGCGGTACGTGGACGATATTTTGCGATACAATAAATAAAAAATTAAAATATCAAATCGGCTTGCCGACAAACAACACGCCGCTAATTTACACAAACGCAAATACATTCGACCGCCTCATCAACAACAATTACTCATTCGACGAAGCCCTAACTTCAGGCGCAATTCACATTGAAAACCCAACAGAAATCAGCATAAATTTATGCAGAAAAATTTTTGAATGAATTACACCGGATACGCTATGCCTAATCAAAAACCAATTCATAAAGGTATTGAACCAATGAATATTTTTAAAAGCAGATTTACTGTAACGTTAATTATTTTTGTGATTCAGATTTTTTTGTCGATTTTGATTTTGTCAAATTTCGCTATTGCCCAAAATGATTCTGAACCGCCCCAAACTGCCCCCTCAAAACCTGAGCCGACGGTTCAACGAATCGCGGATCTGATCGCGAAATTTGTTGTTGCGCTAATTGATGACGGTGAAGGCGGAGCTTGGATTGGAACGGAAGACGAAGGCGTTTTTCATTGCAACATCAGCAATGGAAAAATTATGCAATTCACGACTAAAAACGGTCTTGGTGATAACAACGGTTACGC
>JAIRWK010000167.1 GCA_031268995.1 Planctomycetaceae bacterium | reverse complement strand
GTTGCCGGATGTTTTGCGTGGACGGCAATTTCAAAACGATGTGTCGTGCCTTCCGTTGATTGCAATGTTTTATCGTCAATTTTCTTTCCGCGTTCTGTCCGAACAAGTGCGCCGAATGTCCGATGAAGCAACGGGTCTTGACGCGGAAAATCATCTGTTCCTTGCACTTCCGCCGTTACTTGATACGGCTTGCTGTGGATATTGCGATGATACCAACCAATCGCATTCGGCAAATTTAATACGGTATCCGGTTCAATAATTGTTTCAAGATTGTCCAAACGTTCTCGAAACGCATCGCGAAACGATTTATTTTCGTAAGGGCAAACATTGTAAAGATCGCTACATTCGTATTTGCTATATTTTGTCCGCGTGTTCCGCCAACCGTCGTTGAACGCCGTTACAGTTTGCGGTGTTTTTGTTGTAATTTCGGCAACAATCACATTGCGGTTTGCGTCAATCCAAAACTTGTACGCAACATCGCCGTAAACAGCTTCGAGAATGCCGCGTTTCACGTCGAGCGTTTGTTTGAAATTGGAATGAGTTTGAGGCGGATTCGTTGGGCTGATTTTTATTGCGCCGACTTTCAACAATTGACCGTTTTCATCAATCGAATCAATTCGCGAAATATAAAACCGCAAATCGCCCGCCTTGTCAATCCAAACATTACTTGCAACTTCGCCGTTACCAATCGGCATTGTTTCATAAACATTCTTGCTCGGCGAATCCCAAACAAGTTCATACAACGACGGATCGTCCGCGTTAACCGTTGCACTAAACGCAAAGGTAAACATTGACAAAATCAATGTTGTTACAAAACGGTTAAAGGTTCTCATGTTCATCGTGTTTTCTCTTCTTTCTTTTTTGGGTTAAAGGGTTAATGTAAACATTTACGTAAACGTTCACGAATATTTTTATTTTCAATTTCAACGAAAACGTAACCTCATTGAACAGGTTTTGTGCGGAAGTTTTTTTACATATCCTTCTTCGCCTTTGCGGTATCTATACTCAAGCTGTTTTAAAATTCATGGAGCTGATTACGGAGGCGCAACAACGTGAAGCGGTTGTTCAAGGGCGAAGCCTATCGCCCTACCGGCTACGGTATACTAATCGCAACGACGTGAATCACGGCGTTCGTCGAAAACTGCCTAAAGCATAACAGAGCGGATAAACTATGTAAAGTCATCTGCTCTAAAAACGGAAGAGACAAAGAGGACTAAACAAAAAAATTTCCCTTTACTTTCATCGTTCAAAAAAACGATCACTATGTTCCGGTAATTTGTCTCCATTGCCCTCTATGTCCCCGATTCATTAATTCTCCCACAAAGAAATTTATTCGACGAGATTAAAATTAACGACGTTATTTCCTTTTTGCACGGTTGCGGTCAAGCCTGATGTTTTGACATCGGCGTATTTTTCGGGCAAATGATGTTTCGGATTCGCAAGCGGGACATCATCGCCGAGTTTCGAATTCGCCGGCGCAACAGCATCAAGGTCGAGATATTTTATAATTCGTACCTCATATTCTCCCACAACTGCGCCTTTGTCGAAAACGCCGCCTTGTGCGGAAGTCAAACGATAAACGCCGTTCGCGTCCGTTAAGCCGGTTGCGGGAATACCGTCAACCGATTTTGGCGTAAAACAAACATCCGCTTGGGAAACCGGTTTACCGTCAAACGTAACCGTCCCCTCAACATATTGAACAACCGGACCTTTGACACCGCAACCTGTCAACACAATCGCCGAAACCAAAAACAACGTAAAAATTATTTTTTGTAACATTTTTAAATTTTCTTTCTGTTTGAGTCAAATTTCAATATTATGCAGGATCTCAAGGAACTTATGAAACAGGTGGAACATTATTTCTATTGTCATTTTTGTCCCTACAATTTTTCACCATTAAATAACATTTACTATCATGGTAAATGAACGCTTTCGCCGCTGGAGGCTGTACCGAGTGCGCCCCAAATTCCATGAATGGATGCGCCGCTGTACTTCCTGTAATTATCACCGGTCAGACCCGTAGCAGTTGCGGGAACTACCGCCGGATCGCCTGCGTTAATTGTTTCGGTAACAAAATGAGTTGAACCATCGCAAAATATGACATTGACTCCGCCCACATGATAACTGCTTGCAGTCGGCAATGCCCAGTCATGCGAGGAACGAACACAAGAAACAGAGTTCGGCGGCAAAATTGTGTAAAACGCCGTTTGATGACAACCTTCGGCGGCTACCCAACGATTACCAATACCAAACGTGGGATGAGTGTAAGTTGGGCTGATTTGACCTTGTCCCGTTCTTTTGTTGTAACATTTATTAGGACTATCATAAGAACCGGCAACATCGCCACTCGCGAAAAGTGCCATTGTACCTTTGATATTCCCAGTAACGCCTCCTATATTTTCCGAAACACAAATTTCTGAAACAAGAATCGTGTTACTTGTTCCATCGGACACATAATTCAACCCTCTGACTTTGCCCTTATTATTCATCGCAGCAGATCTACTATTCGGCGTACCAATACAACCGCTAACGAATGCCCCGCGATCTTGCAATCCCCAGTAAGCGAAACCTTTGATGTCTCCGCGATTACAGTGATAACTTGTTGCAGCCCAGATATAGTGAACAGAACCTGCCTCTGTTCGTATTTTCGTGGCAGCACTATCTGATGGGCATTTGTAAAACAGAAGTGATGTTTTAGTAAGTTCCGCGCAATGTGTGCCAACATTACCACTAGCGGTACCATCCAAAAATTGTTTGCAAAAATCATATTGAGCGGAATTTTCAGCATACGGCAATATCCACACTAGGTAGGATACGTCTATACCCTCACCTTCTCTACCAATTGGTACCAACGGATCGTTGATCGCACAAGGAAATCGTTCATTGGCATAATGGAAATTATGAGTTACCAATCCGATTTGCTTTAGATTATTACCGCATTGCATTCGTTGTGCGGCTGCGCGTGCTGCTTGAACAGCTGGTAACAACAAACCAATCAAAACTCCAAGGATCGCAATGACCACAAGCAATTCTACAAACGTAAAAGCATTTCTACCAACTTTACGCTTAAACAAACTATACGCCGTAGCTGGTATAAGTGTTAGGCTTCGCCTTTGAACAATCGTTTCGAGTTGTCGCATTTCCGTGTTCAGCTTTGTGAATTTTAAAATGGTTGAATATAAACTAAATTTTGTCACGGTAATTTCCTTTCTTTAACAGGAGTGATTATAAACTTCAAGTAACTCTTCAAAACTATACTGTATCCGGTATGAGTGGTAGGCTTCGCCTATAAATAACCGCTTCACATTGTTGCATTTCCGTGTTCAGCTTTGGGAATTTTAAAACAGCTTGGGTACATATTCTTTTTTGAGATTACTTCGATTTCAACAAATTGTCCCGATGACTTTTTGTTGTGTTCACGTGTAATTTTAATTAGAGTGTGTTAAACAAATATTAAGATCGTGTTAAGATTGTGTTAAGTTTTGAGTTTTTTCTGACTAATTGCATAATATTGTTGTGTTCTGTTTCGGGAAATTAAAATACAATTAAATCGACAATATTGCGTGACTATAGCGAAGCACGCAGATGACGCAGATTTAAAGATGCTCGCAGATTCATTTCATTATTTCTGTGTAAATCTTAAATATCAGTGTCTTCTGCGTGCTTATTAAACCGGAACTTCGTCCCACGAACAACCGCTTCACGTTGTTACGTTTGCATGTTCAGCTTCAGGAATTTTAAAGTAGCTTGAGTATAATGAAGTAATGAGGTTAATGAGGTTAATGAGGTTGGTGCTTTTAAATTATTTGCTATTGAGGTTGTTTAGTTAAGGAAATTAGGTAAAAATTAGGTTTTTTGGAAATTCCCGAAGCTGAACACGCAAGCGCAACAACGTGAAGCGGTTGTTCAAGGGCGAAGCCTATTGCCCTACCGGCTACGGAATAATCACCATCATTTCCGTATCGTGCGTAACATGAGTTAAAAGAATTAAAATACTAAAAACTACAAACACAAAAAAATAAATTTTTGAACGCCCTACCCAGTGGGGCTTTGTGTGATTTGGGAGTTGAGTCCGGCGGTTTCGCTACGCTACACCGCCGGTTATGCACATCATGCCCTTGCAGGGCTAGAAAGATTTTTTGGGAACTCCCTCTGGGAAGTTTACTAAAATTTTAACTACTGAAATTAGCGTTTAAATACAATAGAAAACGATGAACATAAAAACTTTTCGCGGGGATTCTTTTCAAGATAGTTTGGACAAGGTTTACGCTGAATTTGGTGAAGGAGTCAAAATTTTGCATTCGCGTGAGGTTACGGAATCGCGGTGGTTTGGATTGTGTAAAACGCGATATTTTGAAGTAACCGCCGCCGAACCCGAAATTGAAATCGAACCCAAAATAAAATCCAAACAATCAAATCCAACCGCTCAAAAATTTGCCCCAAAACAAATCTACGACAAATCAATTCAAAACAATCTGTATCGCGAATCACATTCCGACAACCGCGTCTTGATCAATGAATTCAATTCAAACGGCGGAGTTAATTTGTCGAATGCGGTTGAAGTTGTTCCGATTGGCTGTTGGCGTAGGATGGAGTTGGGCGAGATGAATCCGACGCTTTTGCAGCGTAATTTATTGATGATGCTTGATGAGGTTGTGTGTTTTGGGGGACCGATAGATTTTCGTTCGGGGCGTAGAATTACGGCGGCGTTGGTCGGGGCAACCGGAGTGGGCAAAACATCAACAATTGCAAAAATAGCGGCGTATTACAAATTGCATGAATCGCGACGTGTGGGGTTATTGACGATGGATGTGTTTCGTATTGCGGCGGCGGATCAGTTGCAAAAATACGCCGACATGCTCGAAATTCAATTTGAAACCGCTTCGGGTACGGACAAAATTCAAACGGCGTTGAGAAAGTTAAGTGATTGTGAGTTGATTTTGATTGACACACCCGGCACGAATCCGATAAACGACGCAAAATTGCGAGGAATAAATTCGGTTTTGCGTGAGGTGAATGTTGACGAGGTTCATTTATTGTTGTCGGCAACAAGCAGTTTACCGGTGATGATAGATACAATAAATCGTTTTTCAATTTTGAATCCAACCGGATTGACGCTCACAAAACTTGACGAAGCTGTTGGAATTTCAGATGTGTACAAAATGCTAAAATCGAACAAGTTGCCGTTAAAATTTTTCACACTTGGACAAAATATTTCAGAAGACATTGAAGTCGCTGGATCCGCGAGATTGGTAAACCTATACCAACAGCAACCCGTAAACACTGCGAACGCGAAAAAGGACATTTAAGGCATCGCCCCCCAATAAAACTACCATTAACGCCCTTAACTTTAGAGCATTAATGATAATTTTATTTCAGGCTGTGCCTTGGTATTGATCAAAAATCTATTTTATCAATGTAGTCCATTAATTTCTTTTTGGGTTTACCGATTTGGATAATTGATGCGTATTGGTCAAATTCACGGTCAACACGTTCAAATAAATTCTTGATCCATCCGTTTTTCTTTGGCAACATTGCTTTGAAATATTTCACGAACAAATCCGCTTCCGCCCAATCGTCTTTTGAATCAGACGGCAACAACGCCGAAATTGCAACCGATGCTTCCTCGCTATTCGAATCGAACGATTGCGTCAACTCTTCGATCTCTGTATGCTCTTCAATTATTAACGTCAATAAATGCGGCAACTTCCAATTTCTCCCAAGTATCCCGCCAGCTTGCGCGTGATTCCAACCAAACCGCTCATCCTCAAGCGTTGACAACCTAACACTCGGCTCCAACTCTCGATGTCTCGCAATCAAATCGCCGTATTCGATTGGCTTTAATTTTAGTAACATCGGAATTGCCATATCTTGCAAAAGCGCGCCGGCGAATGCCATTTCCGCATCACCTCTTTTAAATTCCGTCAAAAGGAATCTCGCGAACATTGCCCGCCGCAACGAATCTTGCCAAAGTCCGCCGACATCGAATTCCGCGCCTTTGGTTTTGGGTATTAGGCTAAACACGGCTTTCCAAAGCACGAAATTTTTGACAACTCTAATTCCAACCAGCGCAATGCCTTGTTTAACGTTTGAGATTGTGCTTTGGAATCCGAAGTAGGAAGAGTTGAGGAATTTTAGTACTTGGGCAACCAATCCCGGATCTGCTTCGATTGGTCGAACGAGATCATTTATATTGACCTTCGCGAGATCGTTATCTATTTGAAGCACGGTCAATGCGCTTTGTGGCATTGCCGGAAGTTGCTCCACCGTGAGAATTTTTTTAAGCTCATCGTGAGGCTGGATACCACTCCTAAAACCTGAATCCGAAATTGAACTACTACTCATAATTACTAAAGCCGTTTTAAACTGTTCACACTTAAAATTTCTTCAACCGCCGCCCGCCTACCTGTTGGAAAGCAAGCTCTTGTGCTTTTGAATCATTGAAATTCATTGTACTCACAGTATATACAAAAAACCTAACCCCCATACCAGCTACGGTATATCACTACGCCAAAACGAAGCCACCCAAAAAAACAAGACCTAATTCTACACAACACCGAAATAGACTCAAGGGGGGACAAGACCCGCCCACCTTCCACTACACACAACAAATATACCAGTATCATCAATTACACATTGTGATACAATACGACCCGCTTACGAGATGATGCTGTACTGAAGCTGGTATGGGCGGCAGGCTTCGCCCATGAACAACCGCTTCACGTTGTTGCGCTTGCGTGTTCAGCTCCATGAATTTTAAAGTAGCTTGAGTATACAATTTATTATTTCGTTCTCACCACAAGCGAAGAAGGCGAGAAAGGATATTTTGAAAAAACCTTTGTGTGACTTTGTTGCTTTCGCGATTGAAAAATAATTGAAATCTATTTTAATATGTCTGATTTTGTGATAGAGGTCGAGCATTTATCGAAGGAGTTTCGGCTTGGAGTGATTGGTCGTGGTACGTTGTATCAGGACATTCAATCTTGGTGGGCAAAATTGCACGGGCGGGAAGACCCGAACTCAATTATCGGAAGCACGAGTCATGATCGGTTCGGCGATCAAAATCAATTTCTTGCTCTTGATGATGTTTCTTTCAAAATTAGTCGCGGAGAAACGGTTGGTTTTCTAGGCGCAAACGGCGCGGGAAAATCGACGTTGTTCAAAATAATTTCGCAAATTACGTATCCGTCACGTGGTCGAGTAATATTGCGTGATCGTGTTGCGTCGTTGTTGGAGATTGGGACGGGGTTTCACAACGAAATGACAGGACGGCAAAATATTTTTCTCAACGGCGCAATACTCGGGATGAAACGCAACGAAATAACGAAAAAATTTGACACAATTGTTGATTTTGCCGGTGTCGGGCAATTTATTGATACGCCTGTTAAACGTTATTCGTCTGGAATGTTTGTTAGGCTTGCGTTTGCCGTTGCGGTACATCTTGATTCGGAGATATTGTTGGTTGATGAGGTGTTGGCGGTGGGTGATGTTGAGTTTCAAAAAAAATGTATTGCAAAAATGCGGGATTTGACACGTGATGAAAATAGAACCGTACTATTCATCTCACACAACGTCGAATCAATCCGCTCTCTTTGCAACCGCGCAATCTACCTCAAAAACGGCAGACTAATACTAGAAACAAATAGCGTCGAAGATGCCATCCAAAGTTATTGTAATAATTATGAATAATGAGTGATGAGTAGCGATAGCGAGAGGTAGGCTTCGCCCTCGAGCAACCGCTTCGCGATGCTACGCTTACGTGTTCAGCTTTGGGAACTTCAAAACAGCTCAAGTAGAAACGCTAAAAACAGCTTTATTGTACAAAAAATGAAAATAGATTCTGTTGCATTTCAAAATTTAAATTCACTTACCGGCACCTCAAAAATATCATTTGCCAACACCACTGGAGTATTTGCGATAGTTGGTCCGACTGGAGTTGGCAAGACAACTATCCTTGATGCGATTTGTCTTGCGTTGTATGGTCGGACACCGCGTCTTAGCCGTGTTTCCAAAGATAACAACGAAATTATTTCGCGGAATAAAAAATTCTGTTTCGCCGAAGTACAATTTGAAACAAATAATAACGAAAAATATATCGCAAGATGGGAACATGATAAAAACCGAAAAAGTAATGATCCGGTTCATCGGCTTTATCGTTGTCTTGACGGCGAGGGAAAAGAACTTCTGCACACCGGAATCCAAAATGTACAAAAAAATATACCGCAAATTATCGGTTTGGATTTTACACAATTTACTCGTTCCGTTATGCTAGCACAAGGTGAATTTGCAACTTTTTTACATTGCAACGACAGCGAACGCGCGAGCATTCTTGAAAAAATTACCGGCACCGAAATCTACAAAGATATTTCGATCAAAGTACACGAAAAATTTAAGGACAACGAATCCAATTTGAAACGTTGCCAAGAAAAATTAAACGAAATTAAAACTCTTGCCCCCGACGAGCTTGACTTATTGATTTGC
The DNA here is from genome assembly GCA_031268995.1 of Planctomycetaceae bacterium. GTDB lineage: Bacteria > Planctomycetota > Planctomycetia > Pirellulales > Thermoguttaceae > WRKP01. Next base: position 19,423 of record JAIRWK010000167.1, on the reverse strand, counting down.
GAAATTAAAAAACTTGACGACGAAATTAAACAGCACACCGAAAAACAAAATTCAATAAACGAATTTTTAACATACCACAAAAAACTAAAAGAAATTCAAAACGAATCCGAAACAATTAAACGAAATATTGAATCTCTTGACGAATCGGAGGCGGCGTTTTTTGCGGATGCGGTTAAACTTGCTAACGCGCGTAAAGCTAATGAAATTAGTAATTTGTACAACGAATACAGCACACAAAAAAAATTGCTTAACGAAACGATAGAAAATATAACCAAAACCGAAAATAATATTCCGGCTGCCAAAATTGAATTTAATGTTGCGCAAAAAAACGCCGACGAATCCGATAAATTACGCGCAGAAGCCGAAGCCAATCGCGACATCAACCAAAAAAAATCTATCAACGCCCGCGCAATTGATCAAAAAATCAACGAACTAAATACTAATTTGGGAAAGCTGAAAAAAGATAAAAAAGAAAGAACAAAAAAAATCTCAACACGCGAAAAAGATCTCAATAAATATGAACAAATTCTCGCCGACGTATTGCAAGAAAAAACGCCGGATTTATTGAAACAAAAATTAGACGAAGTTATAACCGCTCACGCCGAAATTCTAAACAATATACCGAAGCCGGTATGGGCGGTAGGCTTCACCCATGAACAACCGCTTCGCGATGCTACGCTTGCGTGTCCAGCTTCGGGAATTTCAAAACAGCTTGAGTATAATAACATCACAAATTTAATAGATGAATTGGAAAAGTTGCGGAATGATCTCGCAAGTCGAAAAATATTATACGATTCGATTGTTGAAGTTGAGATTATAGTCAAGAGTCAAATTGAAATCGAATCTCAAATTAAAACATTAAATAATTCAATTGAACAACTTGAAAATCAAGAGTCAAAACTTGAAGACCAAAAAATTCTAACCGAAAAATACATCAGCCAACTACGCGAAAAAAAACAACTTTTGGCTGTTATCGCAAGCCTTGAAGAACACCGTGTAAAACTCGAAAACGGTAAACCTTGTCCTTTGTGCGGTGCTTGCGAACATCCTTACACAAACGGCATACCGAAGCCGGTATGGGCGGTAGGCTTCGCCCCTGAACAACCGCTTCGCGATGCTACGCTTGAGTGTTCGGCTTCGGGAATTTTAAAACAGCTTGAGTATAACAACCCAAAAATCAATGACGAAGAAATCGAAATTAAAAAAACCGAAAAAGAAATCAACAACATCAATAAAGAATTAAAATCAATAAATGAAAAACTTGATACCGCAAAAAGAGAACGCGATAAATTAAAAATTAAACACAACAATAATATCAAATCACTAAAACAACTCGCTGATAAATCAGGAGTTGGTGAAGCGGACAATTTCCCCGACAAGGAAATTGTGCAAACTGAAATTGGGCAGATAAACGATGCTGCGGCTAAAATAAAAAAACAAATTGATGACGCGGAAAAATTGAATAACGAACAAAAAGAGTTGAATGAAAAATTACAAAAAAATCACGAAACAAACCTCGAAATAGAAAAAATAAAAACCCAAATTAAAGAAATAAAATCTGAAAACGAAAATACAGAAAATGAAATCAATTTGTTAGAATCTAAATTGAAGTCGCGAAAAGAAGAACGAATAAATTGTCTCGGCGACGAAGACCCCGACGAATACGATAAAAAATTTGACCTCATTCTAAATAGCGCAACAAAAAATCACAACAAAAATACTGAATTCGCCATCAACCAAAAAAATAAACTCGAAAACTTGACACAACAACTTATAACCTTGATTGACACGAAATTAAAACGCGAGACCGAAACAGAAAACGCAAAAAAACTTTTCAATGAACATTGTACCGAAAAAGGCTTCGAATCCGAAATTGAATTTTTGCAAGCAAAAATTGAAAATGAAAAATTCAACGAATTGCAGACGAAAGAAAACCAGATCAAAGAAGAACGGATTCGTTTGAATTCATTGCGGGACGAAAATAACAGAAAAAATAAAGAATTATCGGAGCAGAAAATTCCACAGCCGAATAATTTGTATAACGAAATTGACTTATTGCAAAAGGAGAAGGATGAATTAGACGTGAAAATTAAGGAAAATGCAGAGCGGGTTGGCGGGTTGAAGGAAAAACTCAACGCGAATGAACAAAAAAGCGAAGAAATTAAAATCAGACAAAATGAATACGACCAAACATACCAACAATACGAACTTTGGTTTAAATTGAACGAGCTAATCGGTTCTCACAACGGCACAAAGTACAGCCGAATTGTGCAAAAAATGACCTTTCAATCGTTGATCGTTCACGCCAATCAACAACTCTCAAAAATTTCCGACCGTTACTTTTTGAGTCACGCTGTTGCGGAAGATAACAAAAGCACAAACAACAAAGAACTCGCGTTTGAAGTTATTGACAAACATCAAGGCAGTATAAAACGTCCGACTCAAAATTTGTCGGGCGGTGAAGTTTTTTTGGTGAGTCTTTCGCTTGCGCTTGGTTTGTCGTCGATGATGAGTGAGCGAATTCGTGTGGACTCTTTGTTTTTAGATGAAGGTTTTGGAACGCTTGATGAGCAAACGCTTGACACGGTATTAAGTGTGTTGGATGAATTACGTCATACTGGTAAATTGATCGGCATAATTTCTCACGTGCCAATGATTCGACAAAGAATTACGTCGCAAATTCGCGTGTTGCCCAATGCAAATGGACAGAGCCGAATAGAAATTGCCCTTGAAGAACGGTAGATAAAATACTATAATTACCCGCCGCAAGCAAATCGACGCGGCTTTGTCCACGAACGACTGCTTCACGTTGTCGCGATCACGTGTTCCGCTTCAGAGCTTGCGAAACAGCTTGAGTATAAAAAACTTGTCCCTTGCGTCCCTCATGTCCCTTAAAATAACACTAACAAAACTAAAAAACAATAATGTCAAAAACAAAAACTAATTTCGTTTCCTTCTCACAATCCCCAAAATCAATTTATCGTTACGGTAATTTTTCGTTAATTATACCGAAGCTGGTATGGGCGGTAGGCTTCGCCCTTGAACAACCGCTTCGCGATGCTACGCTTGCGTGTTCAGCTTCAGGAATTTCAAAACAGCTTGAATATAAAACCATCTCGACATGCCTGAACATTAACGTGGCGAATCGTGTTGCCCGTATTGGTTTGAGTGTATTATTTTTAATGTTGATTTCTTTTTTGTTTACGTTGGGAAAAACTTCTGCCGTTTGCGCGGCGGAGGCGCAACGTAAACCTGTTGTTTCTGCGGCGCAGTTGCAATTGATAGAACGCGCGCAACAAATAGTAGAAAAAATTACGAAGCCGGAAGACAAGTTGGGTAAATTTTTCGAGTTGTTGGCTTTTGAATCGCAATTTGAAGACAAACAATACGCGCGAAAAAGTATTCAAATTATCTCAAAACAAATTGCCGCGTTGGAAGCCGGTGCAGTGAAAAATAATTTTTACGAATTGCTCGCAATTGCCCAATCAAGCATCGGCGACTACTCGCAAATTGACGTTACATTAAATAATCTTCCACAAACAGCTGACAAATCGCAAATACAATTTGACATCGCTGAAAAAATTCTTTATGAACACACGGCGAACAAATTACCGATTCCTGTTGAAGTTACGTATTTATTGCAATTTGCTTACGCGGGTGCTGGAGTTGCTAAGAATGTTGAGCTTGAGGTTTTAGCGGCGATGCAGCTTGGGCGGGTTCTTGCCCAAAACGGCAAAAACGACGAAGCAAAAAAATTGCTCAACATCGCACTAAAAAAATCAGACGAACTCGAAGAAGCCGAATCGCAAAACATAAAACAATCAATTTTGCGAATCATGGTTCAGAATAAAATTTACAAAGAAGTAAACGACGAATTGACAAAAACAAAATCACAAGAAACAAAAGATTTATATTTGGGCATAGTTTTACAAACGCTTGCGGAAGAAGGCGAAATCGAAAAAGCGGTGAAAGGTTTAGCGGGAATAAAATTGGCGGATATCAAAGATATGATCGCTGTAGGAATAAGCCGCGAGCTTGCAAAAAAAGGAACGGTTGCGGAGTTGCTTGAATTGTCGAAACAAACAAGCTCGGAAGAACGAAAAGAAATTTTTGTACAAAATACGATTTCATTTCTCCTCCAAAATAACCGCAACGACATCACCGCCCAACTAATAAATCAATCCGGCGCAAAACCCGCTTCACTTGAACGTTATAATTTGATTTTGATTGCCAATTTGGTCGAGGAGAAAAAATTTGACGAAGCCGAAAAAATGATGGCGAAAATTTCAGACGAAAATTATAAAATGAAAATACGCCGTTATATGATTCTTTCGCGGATTAAAGCGAATGGTTTAAAGTCGGTTATCGGCAAGGCGATTTTGGATTACACGGACGAAACGAAACAACAGATAAAAGCATTAAACGCCGAAACGGCAAAACTTCCGGCAATAGAAAATAATTCAGAACGCGCCAAAGCAGGATTTACGTTGTTATTGAAACAAGTGGAGATATTGAATCCTGACGGCATTGATGCGGTTAATAAAGTTTTCGCGAACGATATTGACAAACTTGACATTCCCGCACAAATTCTTGAATATCAATACAATACGGCGCGACTCCATTTTGAGCTTGGCAATTTTGATGGTGTGCGTGAAATGCTTGACCGGTCTGTTAAATATCTCAATGGTATTAATGATTTGATGGCGTTAAAAAATTTAGTGTTCGCGGAAGAAGAAACAGCATCGACAAACGGTGTTGCCGCAAACAACACGACAACAGGTAACGCCAACATGCCCAACACTCCAAAAAACCAAACGCCGGAAATAACTGAAGCTATGATTCGTGAGCGGCTCTTTTCAATTTACACATCGATTTGCGCAATGTATATTGACATAAATGAAATTGGTACGGCGGCGAAAATTTACGAGCAGTCAAAAAAATATCTTGCCGTTGACAACAATGACCTCTTAACACAGTTTAACCAAACGGGCGTTTTGAGCAAGTTGTTATTACAGCTCGACGAAACGAAATCAATTATAGGTAAATAAGATAACGCAATCGTTGCCGGTGAAAATTTGCCGGTGAACGGTTACGGAGACGATGGTGATCAAATGTCAAATATAACAATTGACAGATTTAAGTGTGTGCGTTGCGGTCAATGTATTCTTGCTTGTCCGGCGCGGGTTTACACTCGCAATTCGCCGTTGGAAAGTACGGTGTTGAGTCAAGGCGGCGCGGAGCGTTGTATTGCGTGTAATCATTGTCTGGCGATTTGTCCGGTCAATGCGATTTCGGTCAATGGTCTTGACAGTTCGGATTGTGATCTTTTTTCTAGCGGGGTTTATCCGCGATTGGAGCATATTATTTCTCTTGTTCAAATGCGGCGTTCTATCAGGACGTATTCGGATGTTCCAGTGGATGACAGTCAACTTGAACAATTATTAAACGCGGTTCGTTGGGCACCGTCGGCAAAGAATCGTTTACCGGTTCGTTGGCTGATTATCAACGGCAGAAAAAAGGTAATTGAGCTTGCTTCGCTTGTTATTGATTGGTTTCGGCAATTGAAGGGGGTTGATGAAATACTTGATGCGTGGGACAGAGGTTTGGATCCGATTTTTCGTGGTGCGCCGTGTGTTGTTGCGGCATATACGGTTGCGGATTCGGATTGGGCGGCGGTTGATTGTTCGATTGCGGTGCAGACTTTCGATTATTGCGCGGTGGCAATGAGGTTGGGAACGTGTTGGGCGGGTTATTTTGTTCACGTTGCCCAAAACGATCACGAGATAAACAAGTGGCTTGGCTTAAACAGAGACGAAGAAATTTACGCCGCTCTAATGGTCGGAAATGCCGGCGGAGAATTCTACCAAAAAGTACCACCAAGACCAGAAATAAAGGTAAAATGGATTTAAACAAAAACATATACTCAAGCTGTTTTGAAATTCCTGAAGCTGAACACGCAAGCGTAGCATCGCGAAGCGGTTGTTCAAGGGCGAAGCCTACCGCCCATACCGGCTTCGGTATAAAAAACACCAAAAGGAATTTTTAAAAATTAATTTTTAGAAATTCCCCAAAGGAAGTCGGCAAGGTGTAAGCCTAGAATGATGGCAAGAATTGCGAAGAGGTTTTGTCCTAGTAGGTTTATTGTGAGGTATAAGTATTTTTGGTTTGCGAGTAGTTGTTGGTTTTCGTAGGCGAAGGCTGAAAATGTTGTGAAACCGCCCAACAAACCCGTAAGAAGAATCGCTCTCCAAGATTCGTGAATCCACCCATTGGCTACCAAACCCGTAATTACGCCAAATAAAAATGCACCCGATAAATTAATAACTAACGTCCCAACCGGAAATCCCACACCAAACATAGCAACTGCAAACCGCGTTACACCATACCGCACAACAGTGCCAATCGCACCAGCAAAAGCAATTCCTACTATTTGAAAAAACATGTTTTGAAAATTAGGGTGAAAATTTTGTCCGATGTTTAAATGGACAAAAGGAACATGAGGACATGAATGACAAAATAACCGTTTGGGTATCGCCCAAAAATAATTTTCCTAAAACCCAAAAGTGGCAAGTGGTGAGTGTCTAGGAGAAACTTTCCGATACCGGATGCGTGCTGGCATAAAACCACCCCCTTAACTTTAAGGCACTAATGGTAATTTTGTTTCAAGGCTATGCCTTACCCAAATATCACGCCGAATTCGGCATGAGCGGTAATCTTTGTCCGTGTTGGCAATAGTATAGCTTATGATTCACGGAGATGAAGAGGCTATTGCACAAATAGCGAAATGGGGTACAATGTGTAGCTTTCGATTTTTAGGTGTGTACGCTTTAGCCGATTGGTTTTGTTTCCAACCGGAGCCGCACCATAATCTTAAATCCTATTTGTTGCAGGAGATAGCAGGTAAAAATGAATACAAATGACCTTCAGTACGACATGATTAACGATTACGCATCCGTAAAAATCAGCTTGGCAAAACCCAGCGATATTCGCGGTTGGTCTTACGGGGAAGTCAAAAAACCGGAGACAATTAATTACAGAACATACCGCCCCGAACGTGACGGGTTGTTTTGTGAAAAAATATTCGGTCCCGAAAAAGATTGGGAATGCGCTTGCGGTAAATATCGCGGCATGAAATACAAAGGTATGACATGTGATCGTTGCGGAGTCAAAATTACACACAGTCGAGTTAGACGTAAACGGATGGGTCATATTGATCTTGCAGCTCCTGTTGTTCATATCTGGTTTTTCAAGGCAGCCTCAAGCCGACTCGCAACCTTGCTCTCATTGCGGGCAAGCAGTCTTGAAAAAATCATATACTTCCAAGATTACGTCGTAACAAATGCTGGCGATACCGCTTTGCAAAAAGGACAATTGCTAACCGACGAAGAATATCGACAAGCGAAAGAAGATTACCCCTCTGGCTCTTTTGAAGCAGATATGGGAGCAGAGGCAATTCGTAAATTGCTCGCTGATATTGATTTGGTCTTGTTATCGGAAGAGTTACGCAAGGATATGTCGGAAACGAAATCAAAACAAAAACGAAAAGATCTCGTCAACCGGCTAAAACTTGTCGAAGCGTTGCGCGACAGCGAAAACAAACCGGAATGGATGGTACTTGATGCAATTCCGGTTATACCGCCGGACTTGCGACCGCTCGTTTTGCTTGAATCCGGCACTTTTGCGACAAGCGACTTGAACGATCTTTACCGGCGAATCATAAATCGCAACGGAAGATTAAAGAAACTTGTTGACCTAAACGCTCCCGATGTCATTATCCGTAACGAAAAAAGAATGCTTCAACAATCAGTTGATTCGTTATTTGATAATGGACGTTGCAAAAGACCAGTACTCGGTTCAAGCAATCGCCCGCTGAAATCTTTGACCGACATGATCAAGGGAAAACAAGGACGTTTTCGTGAAAATTTGCTCGGTAAACGTGTCGATTATTCAGCGCGAAGTGTTATTGTTGTCGGTCCCCAATTGCGATTGCACCAATGCGGTCTCCCGAAAAAGATCGCATTGGAGTTGTTTCAACCATTTATTATAAGACGACTTAAAGAACTCCAGCACGCCGACACTATCAAAAGTGCTAAGAAAATGCTTGAGCGAAAGGATGAGGAAGTTTGGGATATATTGGAAGAGGTTATTCAAAACCATCCGGTGTTGTTAAATCGCGCTCCGACATTGCACCGAATGGGTATTCAGGCTTTTGAGCCGATTTTGGTTGAGGGCAATGCGATCAAGTTACATCCGTTGGTTTGTCGTGGGTTCAATGCGGATTTCGATGGTGATCAAATGGCGGTTCATTTGCCGTTATCTCTTGAAGCGCAAGTTGAGTCGCATACCTTGATGTTATCGACGAACAACATCTTTAGTCCCGCAAACGGTACGCCTATTATTTCGCCGTCCCAAGATGTCGTGATGGGTTGTTATTATGTAACGATGTCAAGAGCGGGAATGAAAGGCGAAGGAATGGTTTTTGCCAGTAGTGAAGAGGCATTGCTGGCGTACGCGCATAAAGTTGTTAATGTTCATGCGTTGATCAAGGTGCGAATGCCCAAAGGACGATGGCTCAAAAGCACTGCCGCAATTACCGAAGGAAAATTATTTGAGACAACACCCGGAAGGTTGATCTTCAATAATATTCTCGGTGAAGGTATGCCGTATTACAACGAACCGCTCAAGTCTGGCGGATTGCAAACGGTGATTAGCGATTGCCACGAATATTTAGGTCGCCGCGCAACAATTGATCTGCTTGACAACATGATGCGTCTTGGGTTCGAGGAAAGTACGAGAAGCGGTCTTTCATTTTCCACAGACGATTTGATCACGCCCAAAGCCAAACATGAAATTATTGAAAGCGCGGAGAAACAAGTTGCCAAAATTTATAGCCGTTATGAGGGCGGTGTTATTACCGATGTCGAGCGTTACAATCAGGTTCTTGATACGTGGACTCATGCGAGAGAAGATATTACAGCACAGATGATGAAAGAACTCGAAAGCGACACAAGACAAGAATGGTATGTCAACCCGATTCATTTGATGGCGATTTCCGGCGCGCGAGGCGGTACCGAACAAATCCGGCAGCTTGCGGGAATGAGAGGTTTGATGGCAAAACCTAACGGCAAAATTATTGAAACGCCGATCAAGGCTAATTTCCGTGAAGGGCTTACGGTACTTGAGTATTTCAGCTCAACACACGGTGCGCGTAAGGGACTTGCGGACACGGCGTTAAAGACGGCGGATTCGGGTTATCTTACGCGAAAGCTGGCGGATGTTGCTCAAAATTTTGTTGTAACACTGGACGATTGCGGCACCGCACAAGGTATCACTAAAGGAGTAATTTATCGTGGTGAAAAGGTTGAGGTGAGTCTTGCCGAATCGATTCGCGGGCGTATGTCGCGGGCAAATATAGTCAACCCGATTACGGATGATGTTATTGTGCGTGAAAACGAATTGATTACTTCGGATATAGCGCGTAAGATTGAGGAGCTTGGTCTTGAGAAGATTCAGATTCGCAGTCCAATGACTTGTGAGGCGGAGCTTGGGGTTTGTGCTTGTTGTTATGGAATGGATCTTTCAACAGGTCGCAAAGTCGAGGAAGGCTTGGCGGTCGGAATCATCGCGGCACAAAGTATCGGCGAGCCCGGTACGCAGTTGACGATGCGTACATTCCATATCGGCGGTGTTGCCGCGCGTGATGTTGAGGACAACGAGATCAAGACGAAATATCCGGGCGTGGTTAAATTTGTCCAATTGGAAGTAATAGAGTCAAACGGACAACAGATTTCGCTATCAAGAAATGGTGCGGTTGCTATTCTTGACCAGCGCGGACGCGAACGCGATAAATACGATATTCCGATTGGTGCAAATATCGCCGTAAAAGAAAATCAACAAGTTGAGGTTGGGCAACCGATTTGCAGCTGGGATCCGCATAGTGTTCCGATTCTTGCCAAAGTTGCCGGTAAGGTGCAGTATGTTGATATTGTTGATGGTGAGACGGTTCACGCGGAGAAGGATTTGAACACGGGCAAGTTGCGGCGGACTGTAACGGAGTTGAAGGGCGACCGTCATCCGCAGATTGATTTGCGCGATGTTAAGGGAGTTGAGACGCTTGACTTTTATTATTTGCCGGGCAAGGCTATTATTGAGGTTGAGGACGGGGCGGTTGTTGAACGTGGTACGTTGTTGGCGAAGTCGGCGCGGGATGTCAGTGGAACGCAAGATATTACGGGCGGTTTGCCAAGAGTAACCGAAATTTTTGAAGCACGTAAACCAAAAGATCCGGCGGTAATTGCAGAAATTGACGGTTTGGTTTTGCTAGGCGAAAAACGGCACGGAAAACGGACTATCGTAATTCGCGATGAAGATACCGGCGCGGAAAGAATTCACGAAATTTCACACGGTAAGCACTTGAGAGTTCACACAGGCGATTACGTTAAAGCTGGTCAAGCGATCACTGATGGTCCTCTCGTGCCGCACGATATTTTGAGAATTCAAGGAGAAGAAGCTGTTCAAGAATATCTCGTCCGCGAAATCCAAAACGTGTATCGAAGCCAACGTGTAAAAATAAATGATAAACATATCGAAATTATCGTTTCGCAAATGTTGAGAAAGGTGCGTGTTGAAGCTGCCGGTGATACGAAGTTGCTTGAAGGCATAGAGGTTGACAAGCATTTTGTCAAAACGGCAAATAGTGAAATCTCGAAGTGTGTCAAGGTTGTTGATGCGGGTGAAATTTCGCTTGAAGTTGGTGCGATAGTTTTGCGTGATGAGCTTGAGTTGATGAACGAGGAAGCTGTTGCGGCGGGCAAGACTCCGGCAAAAATTAAGAAAACCGAACAGGCAAAAGTTACAACTCGATTGCTCGGAATCACAAAAGCAGCAGTGCAAAGTTCAAGTTTCATCTCGGCGGCAAGTTTCCAAGAGACGACGAAAGTTTTGACCGAAGCTGCAATCGCGAGTAAGACGGACAATTTGATCGGGCTTAAAGAAAACGTGATACTTGGGCATCTTGTTCCAGCCGGTACGGGATTCCGTAATTATCAAAAAGCACAGTGGCGTTTCAGAGAAGGTGTTATTGGCGATATTGAGATAAATCCTTTTACGGGCAAGTCGCCTAATGATTACACGTTGTTGAATGATATTCCAACTCCGGTCGATGTTTTTGCCGACATTCCAAGCGGCGGCGATGGGGTGAACAGATCAGACTTCTACAACGAAGCAACTCCCGAAGATGATAACGATCTAATCGAATACGCCGAAGAAGTCAGCGAATGATACAATCACTGTAGCCGACGTGAACGGTTACAGTTTTTTATTACCTTCGCCAAATTCGAATAAAAATCAGCACTCAGACGACGCAGATTTAGAAGAGATATTCGCAAGATCAGAAAATATATCTGATCTGCGATCACCTTTATAATCTATGTTATTTGCGTGCTGTTTTTTTAGTTGGCAAATAGTATTTTTCAAAAATTCTCTCAAGCTATATTCTAAATCTGTACACTTAATCACAACAACATGAAGTGGTTTTTAAGTGTGTAGTCTATTGTATACTCAAGCTGTTTTAAAATTCCTGCAGTTGGACACGCAAACGCAACAGCGTGAAGCGGTTGTTCAAGGGCGAAGCCTATCGCCTTACCGGCTACGGTATACTGAGCTACTTTAAAATTCCTGAAGCTGAACACGCAAACGCAACAACATGAAGCGGTTGTTCAAGGGCGAAGCCTATCGCCCTACCGGCTACGGTATGTCCGCGTTGGTTGCGGTATATTGACACAATAAATAGATCAGTTATAATTCCCCCCTGCTGTTGGTTGGGTGAGTTGCGATTGCGCGTTTTGTGCTATTCGCAAAGTCGTTTGTTGCGTTCAATGTTGCAGCAACGTTTGGTAAAATTAATTACATAGTCAGGGAAAAATTTGTCAAATATACATAAAATGGAAATATCAGCATCACAAGTAAAAGCTCTTCGCGATAAAACCGGTCTTCCAATGATGGATTGCAAAAAGGCGTTGGTTAAAGCAGAAGGCGACGAAAACAGAGCCATTGATATATTGCGTGAATCCGGCGCAAAAACAATGGCAGGCAGAACAGACCGTATTACACAAGAAGGTCGTATTGTTGTTTTTACGGACAAGACGCGAAACGTTACGGCAATGATCGAGTTGTTGTGCGAAAGCGAACCTGTGTCAAACAACACAGATTTTGAGTTGCTCGCAAACGCATTGGCAGAACAACTCGCAACGGGTGCCGGTGCCGCAACCCCCGAAGAACTTCTCTCGCAACCATTCCCGCATAAATCAGGAATCACGTTGCAACAATTTTTTGACGATCTGGTCAATAAAATCCGCGAAGTATTCCGCTTGTCGCGAATAGTAAGAATAGAAGGAAGCACAAGCTCATACGTACATCACAATAAACATATCTCCACATTGATCGCAATCAGCGGCGAAGACAACGCGACCGCACGCGATATTTGTATGCAGATCGCCTCAATGAATCCGAAATATTTGCGCAAGGAAGATATTGATCCTGCGGTAATCGCGGCGGAACTTGAACTCGTAACAAAAAAGACGAAAGAGCAACAGCAAAATAAGCCGGAAGCAATTATTCAAAAAATTATTGACAACAACATGAAAACATTCTACACCGAACAAACCTTGCTCGGTCAACCGTTCATAAAAGATCCGAGCAAAACGGTTGAGCAAGTTTGCGGTACCGCGAATATCGTAATAACGAAAATGGTACGTTGGGCGTTAGGACAGGAAAGTTGAATTATTGTCGGCTTCGGTGTAGCGTAAAATTTTTTTTGGGAATTTTTTTGTCAAGATTGTCAGGAGTTTGTATCGGATTATTGGTGAGAGAATATGATAGAAAATGAATGGTTAAATCGTGCGGAACAGATTCGTTTGCGGTTGACTCAACTAAAGGACTCTCTTTGACTACGCGGGTAAATCAGAACAAGTTCGCGCAATCGAGAAGGAAATGTCCGCTGATGGATTTTGGGATAATCAAGAAAAAGCACAAAGTGTAGTATCTCGTATTCGGTCATTTAATTCGGTGTTGAAACCGTTTGACGAAGTGATTTCCGGTGTTTCTGATCTTGATCTTTTGCTTGAGATGGGAGCGGAAGATGCGGAGCTTGCGGCAGAGGTACCGGACAAGTTGATCGCGATTGAGAGTATGTTGGAGAAACTTGAAACGGCTTCGTTGCTGAATGCGCCTTACGATACCAACGCCGCAATTGTTACTATAAATGCACGCGACGGCGGTACTGATGCGAATGATTGGGCGGAGATGCTTTTTCGCATGTACACTCTTTGGGCAAAGTCGAATAATTACGAATTTGAAATTTTGGATTGGCAAAAAAATGAAGATGCCGGAATAAATAGTGTTGATTTTGTTGTTCGCGGAGTGATGGCTTATGGTTATCTTAAAGGCGAATCGGGAATGCATCGTTTAGTTAGAATTAGTCCTTTTAATTCGGAGGGCAAACGTCAAACGAGTTTTGCTGCGGTTGATGTAACACCGGAGGTTGACGATTCTATCCAAATTGATATTCGTCCTGATGATGTTCGAGAAGATACAATGCGTGCAAGCGGCGCGGGCGGACAACACGTAAATAAAACTTCAAGTGCTATCCGCCTTACCCATATTCCAACGAACACGGTCGTGTGTTGTCAAAATGAACGAAGTCAACATAAAAATAGAGCGTTGGCGTGGAAGATGTTGAGGGCAAGATTGATTCGGCTGGAAGAGGAGAAACGTGAGCTTGCAATGGTTGAGAAATATAAAAATCTCGCAAAAGTAGGATTCGGATCGCAGATCAGAAATTATTTCTTGCATCCGGATCAACGTGTAAAAGATTCGCGAACTGGTCATCAAGTAGGAAATTTTCATCAGGTATTAAATGGTGATATTCAGGGTTTTCTTGACGCATTTTTGCGATGGCGATTGAAGACCGACGAATGAATATGCCGTCGATAGGCTTCGCCCTTGAACAACCGCTTCATGTTGTTGCGATTGGGTGTTCAGCTTCGGGAATTTTAAAGTAGCTTCAGTATATACAGTAACTTTAACCATAAAATTTAACATGGCAAAAAAGAAAGTAAAAAAACGAACTAGCAAAAAAACTGTAACCAAAAGTGCTAAAAGAGGCAGACCGCACGGATCAGGTAGATACGGTTGTGCAACAACTGCGGTGCGGGTTCCGAAACATCTGGTTGACGAGGTTCGCCAGTTCATTATGAGAAAACTCAAGGCAAAAACAAAATCAAACAATGCCGGTTGATCACGGTGAATTGCATTAAGAGGCTGCGTGTAGAGTCGCGTCGAAACCGGCGAACGATTGGGTTTTGCCCTTATGATTCAAGGGCAATCGCGATGAATGTCATCGAATCTAGGGTAACCGCAAGGGTTGCCCTTACGGTGGTTGTTCGGTTTTTAAATTAGGTGGAAATGAGTTTTTTGGAAGTTCCCTTTTGCCCTTACCGGTTACGGTATAAAACAGCTTGGGTACATAAAAATGTTTAATTTTCCAGAACAAAAATCATATATTGCTTCTTTGTCTGATAGCATAGTTGAATCGTATCTTGAGACGAAGTTGACTCATCATCTTGATCATTGCCCGCTTCCGAATTATGGTACGGTAGTCAACGTGATTGAAGATTTGAAGGAGATAATATATCCGGGTTATCGTAATTTAGACCGGCTTAATTCGTCGAATGTCGGTTATCATGTCGGTTATCTTATTGACAGGCTTCACGATCAAATTTGTACGTTATTTGAGCGTGCGATTTGTCATGGTGACGGTAATTCTTGCGAATGTACTCCGAGCAAAACGGAAAAAATTTACGATCAAGCGTTGCGTAAAGCGATAGCGTTTTTGGGCGAGATTCCGAATATACGGCGGCGTTTGAGCAAGGACGTTGAGGCTTCTTATGCGGGCGATCCGGCGTGCAAGTCAAAAGACGAAGTTATATTTTGTTATCCCGGACTTGAGGCGATTACGGTTTATCGTTTGGCGCATGCGATGTATTGTTTACATGTTCCGTTGATTCCGCGAATGATGACGGAGTGGGCGCATGCGAAAACCGGAATTGATATTCACCCCGGAGCGGAGATTGGCGAATATTTTTTTATTGATCATGGAACGGGGGTTGTTATTGGGGCAACTTGCAATATCGGAAATTGGGTAAAACTTTATCAAGGCGTAACGCTTGGAGCGTTAAGTTTTCCCAAAGACGAAACCGGTAATCTCGTCAGAACAACTAAACGCCATCCAACGCTTGAAGACAACGTAGTAATTTACGCCAACGCGACAATTCTTGGCGGAGAAACTGTGATCGGTCATGATTCGGTTATTGGGTCAAATGTTTGGCTGACGTATTCGGTAGCACCTAGTACAACAGTAACAATAGAAAAACCAAATCTAAAACTACGCGGAACAGGTTTTAGGGACACCGATCTTGCAGACATTACTTTCGTAATATAGTTCCGCATCAATCGTTCATGTGGAAAACTTGTCGTCTTTACCGGACTCGGTGTAAAACCAAAAACATTTAACAAATATATTCATGAAAAAAAACTTTTTATCGTTATCGTGTTTCTGTGCATTTTGCGCAATTTTAACAACAGCAACCGCTTGGGGACAAACAAATTACGAACAAGTCAATTTGTTTTCAAAAACAGATTTGTCCCAATGGGATTTCCATTCCGATCAATCTGACGCTAAAGTCAATGAAGTCTATTCATTTTCCGACAACGGAATCCTGACTTGCAAAGGTAAACCATTTGGATGGCTCGGCACAAAAGAAGAGTATAAAAATTTCAAATTGTCCGTAGAATACCGATGGTCTGAAAATATAAAACCAACAACTAACAGCGGAATCTTTCTCCGCATCAATAACCAACCGGAAAAAACTTTTTTGCCGCGTGGTGTTGAAATCCAATTGGCACCGAAAAGGGCGGGCGATCTCTACGGTTTTCACGGAATGAAATTGCCCGCACCCGAAAACGCCGCCAAAGACCGAATATCAACACGCGACGGCGGCGAAAAATTCGGACACGTCAACGGTTTGAAAAAAATTGCTGACCTCGAAAAAGAAGCCGGTCAATGGAACTCACTCGACATCCTTTGCGACAACGGATTGATCGTTGTTGTATTCAACGGAAAGATCGTCAATTGGGCAACCGATGCCGAACAGATTGCGGGCAAAATCGGTTTCCAATCCGAAGGCGGACAAGTCGAATTCCGCAACGCCATTATTCACTATCGCCGATAAACGATCAGACAAACGTATCGCCAGACATTGCCCAAAAATAATTTTCCCAAAACCCCAAAGTGGCAAGCGGTGAATGTCTAAGAGAAACCCTCCAAGACCACCCCCTAACTTTAGAGCAGTAATGGCAATTTATTTCAGGACAATGCCTTACGATAATTTTTAAATCTCGACTGATGGACTTTGCACCAACGTTCGCAATAGCTACGAATTAACGTTACGATAAATATGCGGCGACCAAACCATCAGCCGGACGCGCGATTACATGATGCGACACAAGTTCGCCGACACTTTGCGCGGCATTCGCACCAGCCTCAACAGCCGCCCGAACACTACCAACATCACCGCGAACTACCGCCGTTACCAACCCACCGCCAATCTGAACACGCTTGACAATCTGAACATTCGCTGCCTTCGCCATCGCATCCGTCGCCTCAACAAGCGCAATCAAACCCTTCGTCTCCACTAAACCAATAGCATCTTGCATTTTTCTAAACCTCAATAAATTGTTAAATATTAACTAAACACTCACATTCAAATAGCCGGTATACCGTAGGCTTCGCCCTCGAACAACCGCTTCACGTTGTTGCGCTCGCGTGTTCAGCTCCATGAATTTTAAAGTAGCTTGAGTATACCAGAACTATCCTAATATACCTGCGGGAATCTCAAAAATACTATTTGCCAAAAATAAACTGCTTCAAATTCGGTCGATTTTCAGTCGATAGAAATCAACAAAAATCGACCGAATTCGAATAAAATCAATTTCAATTTTTAGAAATTCCCTTTGGCTTTTTGGAAAATCAGCCAGCGGATTTTTTTGGCGAAGCTGACGGTATCATTTTTTCAATATCGCCATGCGGGCGCGGTATAACTTGCACGCTGATAACGTCGCCAATTCTGCCAGCCGCTGCCGCACCAGCATCCGTCGCCGCCTTGACCGCCGCAACATCGCCAGTAACAAACACACTCACTAAACCACTGCCGACATTGTCCCAACCCAAAAAAGTAACATTTGCCGCCTTGATCATCGCATCCGTCGCCTCAACAAGCGGAATGAAACCCTTCGTCTCAATCATCCCCAACGCTTCTATTGTTTTTGACATTTCTATTACCTGAAGTTAATGGTTCACACCAAAGCCGGTTCTGGAAAATTCAAAACAGCTTGGGTACAATAATTAGTCTCTCAATCAATTTCGATTGATTGGATTGGTGTTGTATCTGTAAGTTTGTGCTTGAACAACTGACTCGTGATGCTGTGATCGCGTGTCCGAATCACGGAAATTTTGAACGGCTTAAAAATTAATCGCCACACGCCAATCAAGCCGCAACTGCGATCTCTTTTGCGCTGTTTAGTAACTCGACTTTGTCCGCATGTTCTAAATCAGCCGCATTGCCCTCATCAGTATCAAGATGCACCTCCAACTTTAATCCCTCACCAATCCTCACCAACAAATTTTCAAAAGTTGTCGTACAACCGCCTGACGTAACTCGTAATCTCATGCGTTCCTTGTCCTTGACTCCGTAAAACACAGCTTCGTTTTTGTTCATGTGAACATGACGCTCAGCACGAATCACCCCGTGATCCAACTCGACAACACCCTTAGGTCCAACCAAAACACAACCCGATGTTCCTTGCAACTTACCACTCTCTCGCACTGGCGGATCAATACCAAGTGAAATCGCATCCGTGAAAGCTAACTCAACTTGAGTTTCCGGTCTCGTCGGTCCCAAAATCCGTACCGTTGGAAGCATTCTCCGCCGCGGTCCAACAAGCATAACCGTCTCTTCCGCAGCATAAAATCCATCTTGATACAAATCCTTCATCTTCTTCAACTCATCATAACCAAACAATGTCCGCACATCTTTGTCCGTCAAATGTACATGTCTTGCGGAAATACTCACGACAAGTTTGGGAACAAACGCCAAGACACCGCTACAATCGGTATTTTTCGCCGTTTCAGATGAACACAACCGCGACGCAATTACGTCCCTGACTATCGCCTCAATAAAACCTCGATCCATCTGCCCTATACCCCCAACCATTTGAAATTGCTCTCACTTATACCGTAGCCGATATCAAGCGGCAAGCTTCGCCTCCGAAAAACGCTTCGCAATACTCTCATGATTGCGTGTACGGTTTCAGGAATCTTAAAACAGCAACTTGAGTATACCGCAGCCGGTATGGGCGATAGGCTTCGCCCTTGAACAACCGCTTCACGTTGTTGCGCTTACGTGTACAGCTTCAGGAATTCTAAAACAGCTTGAGTATATAAATGTTGTCAAAAAATATCTATTTTGAAATGATTTCCTCTGTGATATTTTCGTTGCTCGGGATAGAAGTTAAACCAATCTTTGTTGTAAGCCGGAACTCTCATCTCGGCGGGATAGCGGTTATACATGTCCTCCGAACTGCGGAAATATTCAGGCGAATAATAATTATGCGGATAATAAACGTACGGATAATACATGAACCGCTGCCAATCCTGAGCGTAATACGCACCGCCCGACCATTGTCGCCCAAAACCTTGTTGAGCTCGAACATCCGACACAAAACAAACCGCACTAAACACAACCACACAAACAGTCGTGAACAGTAATTTACGCAACATTTTAAACTCCATTTAACTATAACACTAAAGCCACTTCCGCTAAATCTGTCTCAAAATTTCTGAAGCCGTACTCCCCTCCGTTCACTTATCGGCACATAATTTTCACCCGCTTGAAGAAAAACTAATGCTCAAGAGAAATATAACACCTTCGGTACACAGGATAATCACAAATTGTCGTGATTGTATTGATTAGAGGGAACTTCCAAAAATTGATTTTATTCGAGTGCGGTCGATTAATATCGACTGAAAATCGACCGAATTCGAAATAATTCGTTTTTGGTATACCGTAGCCGGTAAGGCGATAGGCTTCGCCCTTGAACAACCGCTTCGCGATGCTACGCTTGCGCGTCCAGCTTCAGGAATTTTAAAGTAGCCTCAGTATAAATAGTATTTTTAGCAAATTCCCTTATAACTGAACTTTTGCAAAATGGCATTTCACACTATAAATCAAAGGAGTTGAAGCATCAAAAAACGCCAATTTTTATTGTATTATCGTATCATATATTATTTTTCAAAAATTGATGTGCT
>JAIRWK010000162.1 GCA_031268995.1 Planctomycetaceae bacterium | reverse complement strand
TTTTTAAACCGCGAAATACGCTAAAAGAGCACGAAAGGTCGCGAATAATTTAGTTTCGCGTCTTTTCGCGTAAATTTCGTGTGTTTCGCGGTAAAATAAAAAAATAAAAATCAAACGACTGAATAGTTACCAAAATAATATTGCGATCAAAGATCACCGTCTTTTGAGTCACAAAATGGAGTCTTTCAAAATTTTACTGTGGTCTATCGCCCATACCGGATTCGGTATAAAAATTCCATAAAGTCTTTGTGTTTATGATAAAAAAAGAATTTCCCAAACCAAATTCGGGACATTCTTTTTCAAATTTGGAACGTTCCAAACCCCGTTTGGAATGTTCCAAAATCAGTTTGGATTGTCCAAAAATACGTTCAGATTGTCAAAAAATCCGTTTGGAACGTCCAAAATCCGGTTCGGATTGTCCAAAATCCGGTTCGGGAAATCAAAAATCCGGTTCCAGAAAACCGGAATCAATATATACGCAAGCTACTGTATAACCATTCACACGGTTTACGTTTGTGCGGTGATAGAAAAAGTTTTTTAACGCGAAATACACGAAATTTCCGCGAAAGAACACGAAACTATTTTTCGCGAACTTTCGTGATCTTTCGCGTGTTTCGCGTTTAAAAATCTGTTCTGTGAACGATTAGAGTGAACGGTTACAAGATTTTAGAAATTCACTACAATCAACTCGTTTGAAAATTTATCACATTGCGTCCCTATACCGTAGCTGCTATGAAATTCATAGTGCTATGAGTATATTCCATTTTACAATTAGTATTTTATGTCACGTCGTTCGGTTAAGTCGGTTGGTTCTGGTGTTGATCTTTCGGGTGTTTTTTTTAGGTATTCGGATGTTTTGGTTCCGTTGGATTTGGTTGAGTTATTTGGGCGGGTGGTTCCGGTTGAGTTTGAGATAGGGACGGGCAAGGGACTTTTTTTGCGGCGTGTTTCGGACGAGTTTATTGATCGTGATTTTATTGGTTGTGAGATGAGTTTGAAGTTTTCGCGGGTAGCGGCATCGCGGTTATTGGGTCGGGGGTGTAGAAATGCGGTGGTGATTTGTTGTGATGCGAAGAGGTTGTTAGCGGAGTGGTTTCCTGACAATTTTTTGCATGCTGTTCATGTTTATTTTCCAGACCCTTGGTGGAAGCAAGCGCATCGCAAACGTCGTATTTTGCGGGAGGAGATTTTGCAATTGATAGAGCGTCGTTTGGTGCCGGGCGGTGTTTTGAATTTTAGGACGGATGTTGAGGAATATTTCAAATCGACGTTGTCGTTAGTTGAAAAATGCACAACGTTATTTGAAGTATTTGATGTAGAAATATCAGACCAATTCACCGAATACAACTCGCATTTTGAACGCAGAACAATCATAAATGGTCAAAAAGTATTCAGGGCAAAATTCAGAAAAAAATCAGAGTGAATAAAAAATTTCTGTAACTATTCGGTCGATGGAATTTTTATCAACCACAGAGAACACAGAGGTGAATTTTAAATACGAAAAGATACGAAAGAGTTGAAAATGAAATTTTCGTCTATTTCATTTTCAAAAAAATTATCTCTGTGAACTCTGTGAACTCTGTGAACTCTGTGGTTATTTAAAAGCAACTGAATAGTTACAAATCCTGTATATCATGTCAAAAAGATAAAAACTGAATTTCACAGTGCTATGAGTGTAATTTGAGTTTATGGTGGGGGCGGGACGGGGGGGATGAGTCCCGTTGCCCTCAAAATGAAACTCTACACTTTACTATTATATACTCATCTCACTATGAAATTCAGTTTTTATTTTTTTTGACAGGATTTTTTTATTATATCCTGACAATCTTGTAATCCTGTTATACCGTCTTAAAAACTCATGTTACGCACTCTCTGTAGTAATGTCCATGAAGAATTTGTCCCGGAACATTTTACCTAGCCCTGAAAGGGCAATCTGCATTAGCGTAGGGCAACGCCCTACGACGCGTATCTGGTCTTTCTAAACAATTAAACAATGTTTTTCGCTGAGCATGTTACGTAGGGCGTTGCCCTACGCTAATGCTTGTGCCATTTCAGGGCAAAAAAACTGTTTCTTCGATTGTTAATCGCTCATGCGTAACATGAGTTAAAAAGATGAATTTCACAGCAGCTACGATATATCGACTATCTTAACCGCTTATTAGTTGTGCGGCGTATTGTGTGAAGGTGTTGGCGATTCCTAGTGTTCTCATGCCGGATTGTAGTAGTAGTTGGTATTTAGTTAGGTTTGAGCTTTCTACGGCGAAGTCGGCGTTTGAGATTTGGGCTTCGGATTCGGTCAAGGCGGTCAATGTATCTTGCAACATATTTACGCTCGGTTCCAATGTACTTCTTTGGATTGCTCCCAAACGACCTCTTAGTACGGAGACGTAATTTATTGTTTCGTTTACGATGGCGTCGGCAAGTATTCTTGCGTTTTCTCCTTTTGACACGTCGGCGTCTCCGCCTGATTTTAGTTGGAACAACCGTCCTGAGGTGCCGCCGAGTTGTGAGCTTAGCATTGACCCGATTCCCAACCGTATTTGTTGTGCCGAGACAACGTTTGGTCCTAATTGGAACAATGCGCCTCCGCCGTTGATTGAGAAACTTGTGTAACCGGTTTTATTTTGGACATCCATTGACATTGACAAGTTAGTTGTATCGATGGATATATTTGTTCCTCGTGCGGTTGTTGCCAAGCCGTTTATTGTTGCGACGACATCTGTTCCTGCCAGGTAGCTTGTTTCTTCGCCTAGCGGGCAATATGTTTTGAATTCACCTTTGAAAACGGACACGTTGACGAAGTTTTCGCTTCCGTATTCGGTGGCTTCGAGTATGAGTCGTTCGTTTGAATCGTTATTGCCGGACATTGCGATGCCGTTTGATGTTGCTTGTAAGATTCCGTTGCCGTTGCGGTTGGTTGAAATATCCCATCCTCCGATAGTTTCGGCGGAGGCGAATTGTACTCCGTCGCTGAAGTGGACTACGGCGTAGGTTTGTTCGGACAAGGCGTTGTTATCCCAAATCGGCGCACGGGCGGTGAAGTCTTTGATAAAGACCGTGTTTTCGTTCAAAGCGGCGGCGAGCAATGCGGCATTGATACCGCCGTCGGTTCCGTTTTGGAGTGCGTTGGCGTTTGCGCGGATGGTTAGGACTTGTTCGTTATCGGAGCGGCGGTCGTAGCTAACTTCAATGTAAGCTTTATCGGTTGTGCTTTCGGTTAGTGAGTCATCTTGTTCAAATATAATTTTGATTCCGGCGTACTGTTGCCCTAATGAAGTTGAGCTGATCAATAGCGCGGGATCACCGACACTTAAACCGCGAATCGCGCCAGCTGTCGTATCGGAAGCGTAAGTTGACGGGAAACCAAAATCCGTATCCGCTGTTGACGCGCTGAACAAATCCGTCGCATTCAACCAACCGCCAGTAGCTGGCGTTTCATCGTACAAGTCGAGAGTGATTGTAACTGGGTCGTTGAATTTGTAGTCGTTGAAGCGTCTGATTTGTTCCCAATTCATATTTATTGATGCGTTGATTGCGTCTTGTACGGCTTGTTCAAATTCGGCACCGTCGGTCAAGGCTTGAGTTGCCGGGTTTAGATAGACGGTCAATGCACCTGAAGTGGAATTAAAACCGGCGAGGTTTGCTTCGGCGGTGAAGTTGAATGACATGCCGTTGAGTGCGGAGGTTGCTTTGTCGGTGAACATTGAAATTTGTTTGCCCGAAGTACCAAACTCAACCTTGCCCGTCTCCGCACGAGCCTCAATCACATCCCCCTCACCAAGACCACCGCCAACCTTAAAACGTAACCCATTAAGTGCAGCAACATCCGCAGCAGTACTATAATTAGCCCCACTTGTTCCGTTATAGTTGTCGTATAACGTAACTTTACCGGCTGCAAATGCGCTTAATTCGAGAGCGGTTCCGTTATAGGCTTTGATCGCCGCGCCATGTAATTTCGTTGCATCTGTGATATAGTTTGCCAAATTCGTATAGTTACTACCAACTCCTAAAGCACTGATTCCTACGGTCAAAGTTCCTGTCTTGGCATCCCAAGTACTGGCGGTTGAAACTATGGTGTTATCGAAAGCGATTGTTACACCGTTTAACGCTGATGAATAAAGAAGGTTACTCGGATAACCAACAGTGGTATCTATCGTGGTGAAATTATGTTCTGTCCCGTTACTATCAACAACACGCCCGTAGCCTTGAGTCTTCTCGCCGTTAAGCGCATCGCCAATGCTAAGACCACCAGACACTGTAACAGGTGCCGCAGCCGTAGTGGTAAATACAGGCGTAACAGCCGTTATATTCGTAGTACCGTCTGCTGCTACAAGCTCGATAGCTGGACCACTAAAAGTATTTGCGGCTCCACCAGCTGTAGCGATGGCGGCGTTTAAGGCAGAGACATTGATCGCAGTGTTGATATTATTGACAGTGGCAGAAGCCTGTGCAACCGCCGTGAAAGTTTTCGTTGCTGTATCGTATGTAACGGTAACAGCACTACCCGCAGTGGCATCATTTGTGAATACAAAATTATAACCGTTATACTGGCTCGTCCCCGTATTCGTTTTGAGAATAGTGTCATGGTCCGATGGCAATACGGTAGATGTTCCAACAGATCCGGTGGTTGCATTCTGTACAGCTTTTGCCAGTATGAGCGTTGTTGGTGCGGAGTTTTTGATGTATGCGGTGGCGTTTGTTTGAATGATTTGTTCGTTGTCGCCTAGCAATACGAGGTCGTACTCTTGCATTTCGCAAGTTCCGGGTACGCCGGTTGGCTGCACAATTCCCGTTCCGAAATTACTTTTACAATCCTCCAAAATCGAAACATTACCGCACTCGTCCGTAACCCACATCCTGTTGTTCGGGTCAACTCCGTCCGGCAAAAATAACGACGCACTCACACCGCCTGTTTGCGCGGCGGTTGCGGAATTTAACAAATTAACAATATCTTGCGCGGTAGTGATTGAATTTCCGTCTTTGTCTGTTGCGAGTTTAATTTCGAGAATTTTTGTGTGAATACCGTTTGCGATTTCTGTTTCTGTCGGGTTGCGCAACAAAAATCCGAGTTGCTGCTCCGACACAAATTGCCCGTTGTTGTCCGTAGTCGTCAACCTCACAATAGGACCATTGTCCATTCCCGCAAACCTTAACACGTTGTCCAAATTTATATCGCCGTACACAACCGACGCATCCGAAAACGAAACAAATCCCGTCCCCGTGTCGCCCGTTTTCATGACCGCCGTAAACATATGCCCCAATTTAGAATTGAACAACTCCACAACCTCCGACGCTGTAACATTCGACGATAACGAACTCAACTTCGCATTCGTTCCATCCAACCGCGTCGGCACCGTCGGCAAATTCTTTATCAAACTCGTCGCCGCAACACCGGGTAAAAGCGTAGCCGTAACACCAGTATTCGCGTTGATCAATTTCATAATGTCGCCCGCCGTCGCGCCTTCTTTGTAAGTAATCGTCAACTCGCCCTCGTCCGCTCCGCCGTTCAACGTGAAACTGTCCCCCACAACTAACCCGCCGCCTCCGCCAATCGTAATAGTTGTTCCGCCGCTCGCGCCGGTCAAACGCGCTATCGCAGTTTGAAGATTCGTTTGTGTACCAGCTGCATTCGCACCAATTTCAACATAAGCAAATTTGCCCGTGTCATCAAACGTACCAACCCGCTCATCAGTCGCGTCAACCATCACAAACGACCAACCATTCGCGTTTGAAATATGTCCGCCGGTTCCGGCATCTGTGAGTTGTACGGTTTTAATTCCGTCTTTTGTAACACCGGTTGCGTTTCTTGCTTCGTGATTAAGGACCGCGCTGTTGTGCGTGCCTTGCCTGATAGAAACAGACGTGTTCGCGTTCGGACCTTCCGCATCAATGTTTATATTAAACATGTCAACAAAATTGGTATATTCGCGGCTATAAGATTTCTGTACAGTAATTCTAACCAACCCCGGTCTCTCCGCATTCGGTGCCGACACAATCTGCGCATCATTGACTTCGCCCTCAACAATCTCAAACGTATAATCCCCCGACGCAAATCCTAACTCATTCGCCGTAATTACAATGTCATTGTTTGCCCCGACACTCGACAACGTAACCGTTCCACGCGATGCCACCCCTTCAACCCTCGCCGAAACTCCAGTTGAATCCGAATACCTGTTTATCTGCTCCGCCATCGAAACATTCGAAACATTTGCACCAAAATCAAACGATTGCGTGCCGATACTTCCCGTAATGTCAAACGACGTTTGTTGACTTGTTCCCGAACCGTAATAGATTAGTTGTGCTTTTCGGGCTTCTTGTTGTACTTGGACGTTTACGTCTATTTTTTGTCCCGTACCGAAGTTCGCGTTGGTAATTCTCAAATTTCCCAGACCGATATTATTTGGGTCTGCGGTTTGCGCGGTACTTGTTGTCCTGAAATCCATCGAACCGTCAAGAATTTTCTTGCCGTTGTAAGTGGTCTGTTTGGCGATTTTGTCAATAGCATCAATCGACGCGTTTATCTGCATCTGGTTAGCCGCAATCATATCAGCCGTCATCACACCAGAATTCGCCGCTTCCACCACCAACCCCTTAATATCATTCAGCAAACTACCGACTTGCCCAAGCGCACTATCCGCTGTAGAAATCATGCTAATAGCACGTTGCGTATTGGTCATTGCACGATTCGTAGCCGTAATCTCAGACTTCAACATCTCACTTGCAATCAGCCCTGCGGGATCATCCTTACCGGAATTTATACGAAGTCCGGTACTTAATCTCTCAAGCGTGTCAGCCAAACCGCTCATGCTCTTGCTAAGGTTAAACTGTGCCGACAACGACGTCGGATTAGACGCAACATAGAGTCCGGTCATTTGAGTAATCCTTTCTTACTAACAACATAACTTCCATTTTAATCGAATGAACCTACCTAACGGGAGGGACCGGATGTCCATTCAAACACTAACTTCCAAAAACAAACATAATCACCCCACAAAGGGAACTAAGTCCGAAACGGAATTGCTCTATTATGAACTACAAAAAAGAAGATGCCGGAAAATTTTTAATTTTTCCAAGACTTTCAAACGCTCAAAATTGCATAAGAACGAAAAAAAAATAATAAAAAGAATTTTTACATTTTTAGTCAACTACAAAAGAACTTTTACCGCAAAACAAATATCACATACCCACTCTATACCCATCGCACTATGAAATTCAATTTTTATTTTTTTTGACAGGATTTACAGGATTTTTTTATTATGTCCTGACAATCTTGTAATCCTGTTATCCTGTCAAAAAATAAATTCATAGCAGCTACGGTATAACACAGATCCCAAAGGATATTCGCAAGATCAAAAAATAAATCCGATCTTGCGAATATCCTTCCTAAATCCGCGTCATTTGCGTGCTGATTTTTAAAATGTTTTTTTAGGGAAAAAGAATCGAGATTGACCGTGCCAAAGAAACAGACCGCCGGACACGCAAACTAGACCGAACAACACAAGAATAATCCGATTTGCTCCATGTTCAAATAGTAATCCCGCATCAGTAGGACCAACAACAGAAAAATCACATCCAATATACGCTCCATTGGCAATCAGACAAAAGCCAGCGAAAAAACGAAAAAGATACACTACCTTGACACGAAACAATTTTAGAACCAACCATAAAAGCACAGGAAAAATTGCCCCGAAACTCGCCCCCGCTCCATAGATGAACAACGGATATTTGACATCAACTATATCCGTCCGCGAAATCGGCAACAAAACAACCCGCTCAACAATCGCCCCACTACACCACGCCGCCCAAACATGCCCAAACTCATGAACCGCCTCCATACCAAACCAACAAATAATCAAAAACAAAAAAATAAACAAACCTCGCCAAATTCTTATCATTTTTTGTAACTATTCAGTAGCCTAAAAAGATTTATACTAAAGGAGTTAAATCCTATTACCGATTTGTTGTAAATTTAACGATCAAATCCATAATTGCTTAAATATTAGCAGCTTA
>JAIRWK010000078.1 GCA_031268995.1 Planctomycetaceae bacterium | reverse complement strand
GATTTGATTATAAACGCTTTACATTATTACAATTGCCGAATCTTCTGTATTGCAAATTTACCGTAATTTTCAAAATTTCAAAAAAAAGTTTTTCGGTACATAAAAGCTAACTCTAAAATACACAAAACCGAACACGCGAGCGGAACAACGCAAAACGATTACTCGCAGACGCAGCTGTCCAGTTTTTTATGTCCGTCCCCCCATTTGATAAAAAACATGTACACACTTACTCGACATCCCACCAAAATAACTTCAGCGAGGAACTCACAACAATAAAATTTTAATCAAAAACTTTTTTAGGGATGACTAGCTAATAATTTTATATTTTGTAGAATACGTTATCGTTGTGTGCGTGTTGTGCCGCGACTGCTGTGTGCGGTAAAAAATTTTAAGTGTGAACAGTTAAAATGCATTGGTATTGGATTGACCGGATAACGGTATTTGAGAGTCAGAGGAGTGCGGAGTCGATTAAGGTTGTTTCGCTTGCGGAGGATCATTTGCATGATCATTTCCCTTATTACCCAGTCATGCCGGCATCTTTGGTGATTGAGGGTATTGCGCAGACGGCGGGTTTGCTTTTGTATGAGGCAAAAGGTTATAAGGAAAAGGTCGTTCTTGCCAAGATACCACGATTCACTTGTTACAATGTTGAAGTGAAACCCGGTGAGGTTCTCAAATATAAAGTCAAATTAGAATCCGTTCGCGAAGACGGCGGTGTCGCGTCGGTTTGGGCGTATAGAGATAACGAACTTTTTGCGGAAGGCGAACTTATGTTTGCACATCTTGGCGGCAATTTTGCAGATCAATCGCTTTTTGCTGACGGAGACATGATTGAAATGATGCGTTTATTGCGGGTATTTGAAGTCGGAATTGGGGTTGACGGCAAAAAATTAACACCGCCCAAACCCGATATACAAATACACTGTAGCCGGTAAGGCGATAGGTTTCGTCCTTGAACAACCGCTTCACATTGTTGCGCTTGCGTGTTTCGCTTCGGGAATTTCAAAACAGCTTGAGTATAACTATACCGTAAGATTTATGGTGAATGATTTTTCAACCTGAGTCGATTTTGGTTGATTACGATTTGGTTGATTACGATTAAATAATTTTTGTAACGATAATTATAACTATGAGACGTGTTGTGATTACGGGGATTGGTTTGGTAACGCCTATTGGGCATGAGTTGGAGGTAGTTTGGCGGCGGCTTTTAGTTGGCGAGTCGGGTGTTGGCAAAATTACACTTTTCGACGCGAGCAATTTCCCGACACAAATTGCGGCAGAAGTCAAAGATTTTGACATGTCTGTTATTGGCGAGAATTTGTCGGATTGGGAGTTGCAGGATCGGCACACGCGGTTTGCGGTTGGTGCTGGTTTTAAGGCGATGACGGATGCCGGATTGTGGGACGCGACGGGCAAAACGAAGGCTTTTCCTTACGATTCCGAACGGATCGGGGTTTACACTGGCGCGGGCGAAGGCGAGCAGGATTTCGGCAATTTTACAAACATGGTCTTGGCAAGTGTTGACGGTAGCCCGACGGGCGAATTTGATATGGGCAAATTCATTCAATGTGGCGTCGATATACTTGACCCGATCAAGGAACTTGAACAAGAACCGCACATGCCGGCGGCGCATCTTGCGGCAATGTTTCAAGCGTTCGGTCCCAACGCGAATTGTCTTACGGCGTGTTCGGCAAGTCCGCAAGCCGTCGGCGAAGCGGCGCAAATAATAAAGCGTAGCGAAGCGGATTTGATGATAGCGGGCGGTACGCATTCGATGATTCATCCGTTCGGGGTTACGGGGTTTAATCTTTTGACAGCGTTGAGTACGAACAATTCCGATCCGGCGGGAGCATCTCGTCCGTTTGACAGGGAGCGTGATGGATTTATTCTTGGTGAGGGTGCTGCGATAGTTATACTTGAGGAGCTTGATCATGCGAGGGAGCGTGGGGCAAAAATTTACGCCGAGTTAGTTGGTTACGGCGCAACTGCGGACGCATTCAGAATTACCGATATTCATCCGGAAGGACGCGGAGCTGTCGGTTGTATGAAGCAAGCTCTTGACGATGCGAAGTTGACGGTTGGCGAAGTTGACTACATTAACGCGCACGGGACAAGTACAACGGTAAATGATCGTGTTGAGTCACTTGCAATTCGCAAGTTATTCGGAGAACGGGCGTACAAGATTCCGGTATCAAGTACAAAAAGTGTTACTGGACATCTTGTTGCGGCGGCTGGTGTGAGTGAGTTAATTTATTGTATTTTGGCAATGCGTGATGGAATTGTTCCGCCGACGATAAATTATCACACACCTGATCCGGATTGTGATCTTGATTACGTTCCGAACAAAGCGCGTGAACTGAAAGTAGATGTTGCGTTGAGTAACAGTTTCGGGTTCGGTGGTCAAAACGTAACCCTCGTAATAAAGAAATTCACAGCATGATTTTTTATACCGAAGCCGATATGGGGCGGCACTTGAACAACCGCTTCGCGATGCTGTGTTTGTGTGTCCAGCTTTAAAACAACTTGACTATATACTCAAGCTGTTTTAAAATTCCTGAAGCTGGATACGCAAGCGCAACAACGTGAAGCGGTTGTTCAGGGGCGAAGCCTATTGCCCTACCGGCTACGGTATAAATGGAGTAAAAAATGAGTCTTTTTGGTTTTTTGGGGCAGAGTTCGGGGCATATGCCGCTTTTCAATGACGTTTGCATGTATCACAAAATTGACAAAAAAAGCAGATTATTGCTTAACAATATTGCGCAAAAATTCAGTCCCGACAATCCGGTAAAAATTTTTCTTGATCGTAATTATCTGCAAAAAGCTATTGCCGATCCGGATTTCGCGAATTTTGTTGACCAGATAAACGAATACATAACGAACTGGTTCGACAAATAACAAAAGTATCATGCACGCAGATGGCGTAGATTTGTTTGGAGGATATTTGCGAGATCAGAAAATATACCGTAGCCGGTAGGGCGATAGGCTTCGCCCTTGAACAACCGCTTCACGTTGTTGCGCTTGCGTGTCCAGCTTCAGGAATTTCAAAACAGCTTGAGTATAAAAATCCGATCTGGTATATGAGCGATGTTTTTGTAATGCGTCTTTAATAGCAACGAGTGCCTGTTATTTGCGCCTTTATGTCTTTATTTTTTGCCCTGAAAAAATAAAGGTATAAAGGAAATTTATAAATCCGATTTGTACTATACCGTAGCCGGTAAGGCGATAGGCTTCGCCCTTGAACAACCGCTTCACGTTGTTACGCTTGCGTGTTCAGCTTCGGGAATTTTAAAACAGCTTGAGTATTTAAAGACGCAGATATTAGCATCGCGTATTGATTAGGATTTTTAGAAATTCTCTGGGGCATATTACGATGAAATTTTGGCGGCGGATTTTTTTTGTTTTTTGTTTTATTTTTTGTTTGTTTCTTTTTGCGTCGTCTAGGTTGCCTCTTACTTGGGATGAGGGCGAAGTTTCAAAAAGGGCAGATGAATTGCCCGCGAAATGGAGCGGGACAATAAATAACGAAGGACATCCGCAATTGCCTATAATTCTCGCCGCAATGGGCAAAAATTTTTTGCCGCGTATACCGATGCCGGTATGGGCGATAGGCTTCGCCCCTGAACAACCGCTTCGCGATGCTACGCTTGCGTGTTCAGCTACGGGAACTTCAAAACAGCTTGAGCGTGAATTATTTTCTAAAAAATTCAAGTTGCGTTTCGCGTCAATTTTTTTCGTATCGATTTCGTTTACGGTTTTATTTTATCGGTTATGGGTGGAGTTTGACGGATTAGTTGCGTGTTTTTCGGTAATTTCTGTATTTTTGATTCCGCGTCTTTTTGCGCTGTTACAAATTGCGGGTTGGGATTCTTGTTTAATTGCGGCGTGGATTTGTTGTCTGGCAACGTTTCCCGATTCCCTCAACAGTAAAAAGCAAACAGCACTTTTCGGTTTTTGTTTAGGTCTTGCTTTTTCCAGTAAATTTTCAGCGTTGGCAATTCCCATTGCGTTTATTTTTTGGGCAATTATTGTTTTTTTGCCGGACAAATCGTTGCGCAAAACAGTTCTTGTCAAACATCTATTTATTGTAACAATAATTTCGGCAACAGTATTTCTTCTGTTAAACCCGCCGCTTTGGTCAAATCCTATCGGCGGCGTGAGTCGTTTTTTGCACTTGAATTTTCACCGCGAAATCAATATTCCAATTATGTTTCTCGGTCAACTCTACGACGCGCATCATTCGCTTCCGTATTACAACACAATATTCTGGACAATAATAACTATACCGACCGGTTTACTTTTTTTCTTTTTTGTAGGTTGCTGGACAATGTTATTCAGCAAAATATCGAAATCGGTACGGGCGGTAAACTTCGCCCTTGAACAACCGCTTCGCGATGTCACGCTTGCGTGTCCAGCTTCGGGAATTTCAAAACAACTTGAGCATAAATGTAACAAAAATTGTGAACGAATATTTAATAATCGGCGTTTTGGGTTATTATTATCTTTCAACATGATCATATTGCTTTTCATTCGCGCGTTGCCCAACATGCCGGTACATGACGGAGTTAGGCTTTTTGCGGGTTCTTATGTTTTTTTGGGAATTTTTGCGGGATTTGGTGCGGCGGCTATTTGGAGGGCAAAAAATCTTTTGCCGAAAATTATGGCTATCACAATTTTCACAATATCATTATTCAATGTGTTCTGGTATGCGCCGCAATGGTTATCGTTTTATAATTTCGCTGTCGGCGGGTTATCGGGCGCGGTCAAAATCGGAATGGAGCCAACATACTATTGGGATGGTTTTGATCAAGAAGTTATCGATTGGCTCAACACAAACACGGGCAAATATGAATTGATTTCGTTTTCAAAATTTTCACCGGATACATTTTCAATTTATCGCGAAGACGGTAAGTTATTGCCGGAATTTTTTGCGTCGTATGAAACCGATTTGGACAAAAATATACCAACGCCGGTAGAGCCGATAGGCTTCGCACCAGAACAACCGCTTCACGATGCTGCGCTTGCGTGTTCAGCTTTTAAACAGCTTGAGTATAAAATTACTGTTGCGGACAAAATCAAACGAATCCGATATTACGTAACTCAAAACAGGTCCGGTCACCAATCAAATAACGATAAATATTTCAAAAATCACGCAAAACCAGTTTACACAAAAACAATCCGCAAAGGCGGCGTTGGTGCGTGGAATCTTGGAACAACACCGATCATAGAAATCTACGATGTAAAAAATCAACACGCAGACGACGCAGATGCAGAGGATATACCATAGCCGGTTTCGCCCTTGAACAACCGCTTCACGTTGTTACGCTTCCGTAATCAGCTCCACGAATTTTAAAACAGCTTGAGTATATAAATCGACCGAATTCGAATAAAATTAATTTTTAGAAATTCCCTTTGGCATAATTTTTTTTTTGCTTTGCATTTTCAAAAAATTTTTTTGACGGATAGGGTGGGGGTTGGTCTTTTTTATTTTGTTGTCGTGTGTAGAATATAAGACCGTTGCGGAACCTGAATTGATCGCCTTGAGAATAGTCAGTATAGAATTTGATCAATACTTCAGGCAAACTTGGACTGCTCGTTCAATAAAATTTAGCGATTGCCGGATTTCATACGCGAACAGCCTAAACATTACAACCATAACCATAAAATAACAACATTAACTCAAATGCACTTGACAAATGAACAAAAAGCTGTCGGTAAAGAAAACTTTTTTTCCACTATCGGCAGCGAATGGCTTCAGCGTAAATTGCTTAAAGAAGTCAACTCAAAAGAACTAAAATCGGGCAAAGGTCTCGGTGCTAAATTTTTCGGCTACGGCACAATTGAAAAACCTGTCAGAGTTGCGGTGCTTGGAACCGGCGACGAAGGCGGAATCCTCATCGGCGCAATCAATCCCGCTTATGTACAAGTTGTTGCAATTGCCGACATCAGACCATTCAACCAATTTCGCGCTTTTCACGGCGATGAATCCAGCGCGAATGCCCGCGCACGAACAGGGTTGATCAAAAAATTCGGTTGGAAAGACGAAGCCGAAGCAAGATCGAAAGTTCGCGTTTACGGCGATTACAAGGAATTGCTCGAAAAAGAAAAAGAAATAACCGATCCCGAAACATCAATCGAAGCGGTAATAATTGGATTGCCGTTGTTTCTACACGCTCCCGCAGCGATTGTTGCAATGAAACAAGGCTATCACGTTTTGACGGAAAAATTGATGGCACACACGGTGGCGAATTGCAAAGAAATGGCACGAGCAGCAATATTGTATAAAAAACATTGCGCAACCGGACACCAACGACATTACAACGTTTTATATGATCATGTTGTGAAGTTGTTGCAAAGCGGAGTTGTTGGCGACTTGCATTACATCAGCGCACAATGGCATCGCAACAATAAACCCGGCGGCGATAGCTGGAAACAACCCGTGCCGCTCGAAATTAAACCGGATGACGGTGTGTTGACGGGCAAGTTGGAAGATTTATTGCAACGTCAAGAGGCTAAGTTGGCAAGAGGCGGACTCAAAGCCGACGAGAAAAAATTGCTTGAGCGTCAAATTGAGCAGACGAAGGCGCAGATTGCGGACAAAGTTCTTGTCGGCGGCGGCGAATTCGGAGGCTTCTCTTTCAAGTCCGCTGAACAATACGGTTACAAAAAAGATCAACTCAAAATAGACGGTTCGGAAAAAATTTATGAACGTCCTGCGGCGGAGGAGTTGATACGTTGGCGTTTATTTGATCGCACAAGTGCGGGGTTGATGGCGGAACTCGGTTCACATCAACTTGATGCCGCAAGCATCTTTATTGCCGCAATGCACGGCGGAAAAAAACAACACCCGCTCTCAGTGTCCGCCACGGCAACTCGCACAATTTTCCCAAATAAACTAAACGAAACCGCAATAGATCGCGATGTCGATGATCACGTGCATTGCGTCTATGACTACGCCGGACAAGGATACAATAAAGACGACGAACTCGGTAAACAACGAAAAATCACAGTCGCATATTCGTCCATCAACGGCAACGGCTTCGGCGGTTACGGCGAAACTGTTTTGGGAACAAAGGGAACGATAGTAATTGAAAGCGAAAAAGAAGCGATGTTTTACGACCGCGCGGAAGTAAACCAGAAGACAAAAATTGTCGCGAAAGGTTCCGGCGATAAACGCCAACTAAGTGTAACTCGTCCGGACGACGGCGAAGAAGGCGATCCGCTTTCGGCGGCGATTGCGTTGCAGGCGACTTTTGGCGATGTGAGTCGCGGTTATTGTGAGGAGATAGAGCATTGGGCATTTTGTGTACGAAATAACCCTGAGGCGGATATTGCGAAAGAACTTGAACTGGATGAGCCGGAAAAACGGAAAGTGAAATTGATGCCGCGATGTTATCCTGAAGTTGCGATGGGCGACGCGGTGATTGCGTTGACAACAAATATTTCGGCGAATTTGGGCAAGACAATTGACTTCGAGGAATCATGGTTCAATATTGACAGCAACGAAACCCCCGAAGCAAAACATATCGCAGGCGAAGATGCAGAAAAGAAAAATCTTTACACGCCAAATCTCGACAAATATAAATAAGCTGCGAACACTCACGCAAAAAATTATACCGTAACCGATACGGAAGCTCGTCTCCCATATCGGTTGCGGTGTAGTGCCCAAACGCCGAGAACTTCAAAGCACAACAAAAAATGCAAATATACTCAAGCTGTTCTGAAATTCCTGAAGCTGGACAAACAAACGCAACATCGCAAAGCGGTTGTTCATTGGCGAAGCTTACCACTCATACCGGCATCGATATATTTCACAATTTTGAATCTGTACCGGAAAAATTTCACAATGGAGCGGTATCGGTTGGCAAGTTTGACGGAGTTCATCTTGGTCATTCTCTTATATTTAATCGTCTTAAAAATTTTGCGGCGAGGTTATCTGTTCCATCTGTTGTTGTAACATTTTGTCCGCATCCTATAGCGATATTGCGACCTGATTTTGGTATTCGACCTATTCAAACGCTTGCCCGCAAAATTGAATTGATTAAAAAATTTGATGTTGACGCGGTTATTGTCGTGCATCCGGACAAGCAGTTTTTACAACAAAGTGCGGAGACTTTCTTTTTTGATATTTTGTGCGGGCAATTGCGGGCAAAGGTTGTTGTTTGTGGGAGAAATTTTACGTTTGGGCATGATCGTGTTGGTACTGCGGAATCAATTAAACAATACGGAAACGATACGAAAAATGAAATTGAAATTGATATTGTTGAGCATGTTCAGATTGACGGCAAGGTTGCGTCGAGTACGCTTATCCGACAACTAATACAGGAAGGTCAAATTGAGGAAGCCAATAAATTTTTGGGGTTACCGTATCGTTTGAGCGGAGTGGTTTCGGCGGGTGATTCGCGTGGAAGGTTGTTAGGATTTCCGACTGCGAATCTTGAACAAATTGAAACGATTATTCCGCAACACGGTGTTTACGCCGCCATTGCAAATTTCGACGGAAAAAATTTCGCATCAACCGTAAGCATCGGAACAAACCCAACATTCAACCAAAACACAACAAGAACCGAAGTATTTTTACACGATTTCAACGGAGACATTTACGGTAAAGAGTTGCACGTAGATTTCTTGGCAAATATTCGTAAAATTACGAAATTCAACTCCAAAGAAGAATTAGTAAACCAAATTCAAAGAGATATAACTCAAAGCAATAAAATTATTGCAGAATACTGTAAATAAATTCTGAATGGATACATTACCATGTCAACTATTAAAAATTTTTTAGACAACATCCGCAATTCAATTTTTGCCGGAGACGAAAATTATCAACGTCTTGAATTACCGCCCGTAACAAAAGTTTGGCAAGATGATAATGACTCAAATGTTGATTTATCTGAGGCGGGATTGCTTGAACAATTTTGCTGTAATCTGGAAAAAATCAGCGGTGAGTTTATTTTATGCAATGATTTCAATGATGTAGTTTTGCAAATTGCCAAAATTTTACGCGAGAATAACGAGCAAAATTTCGACGAGGTCAAAATAATGATTTCGTCTAATTCTAAAACTCGCCAAATTGCGGATCAATTGCAGCAACAGGAATTAATTGAGACGAAGCCGTGTTTGAAGTTTTATTTTGATTTGGTGGGTTGCGAGTTGGATTTGGCGGAGCTTGCGAGTTGTGATTTGGGGCTTGTTTCGGCGGAGGCGTTGTTAGCGGACACAGGTAGCGGAGTTTTTCGAGCGGATTCAAGATTTGAGCGGCTAGCGGTTTATTTGCCGCCGATTTCGGTAGTTATTGCGGAACGCGGCAAGTTGGCAAAAAATTTACAAACCGCTTGGCAGAATTTGTGTACAGAAATTAAAAACCAAAAAACAGGCGAATTTGTCATCGTTACTGGACCGAGCCGAACGGCTGATATTGAGAAGGTATTGATATTAGGTGTTCATGGACCGAGACGACTTTTGTTCTTAATTTATTAGCTCATGTTACGCATCCAAGAGCGGAAGTTTTTTCACCACAAAGGCGACAAAATCGCACAAAGGTTTTTAAAAAATCCTTATTCGCCTTTGCGGTGCTTTACTATTTGTGAATTATTAGGGCAAAAATACGATGTGCCTTTATTTATACCGTAGCCGGTAGGGCGATAAGCTTCGCCCTTGAACAACCGCTTCACGTTGTTGTGCTTGCGTGTTCAGCTTCAGGAATTTTAAAATAGCTTCAGTATATATCCGAAGGAGTAAAACGATGGAATTTATTCAAGTTCAGATTACGTTTCCGACAATGGAGTCGGCGAAACAAGTTGTGCGGTCGTTGGTGGAGCAACATCTTGCGGCGTGTGTTCAGATTGCCGGCAAGGTTCGCAGTACTTATATTTGGGATGATGAGATTGAAACTAGCGAGGAAGTTTTGCTTTTAGCGAAAACGCGGGGAGTGTTTTTTGAGGAGTTAGTTGAGGTTGTTTGCCGGCAACACCCATACGTTTGCCCGCAAATAGTAGCTTTACCAATTGTCAATGCCAACACAGATTACATAAAATGGATGGACGAACAATTAAAGAAAACAGAAAATATTCCGTAGCCGGCATGAGCGGTAGGCTTCGCCCATGAACAACCGTCTCACGTTGTTACGCTTGCGTGTTCAGCTCCATGAATTTTAAAGTAGCTGTGTTGCCGGAGCGGAAGTAGTTGATTCATTCACGCATCCCCGCACGGCAAACCGCGAAGGAAATTTTGGCGACTTCGTATTACATTCACAATTTGAATTTTACTTCTTGAATTTCTCGACCTTAAATCTTATTGCAGAGTTGTTGCCCTTCACAACAGCCGATAATGGCGTTTCTTTGGGGTTTGTAAACTTTCCATCCACCAATTCTTCAAACAACGGCTGACCTTCATTTCCGGTACCAATAACTTTTTGTGAACCTGCAATAATCACTTTGTATTTTCCGGGTAACAACCCATTACCTTGTTTTGTAGAACCGATTATAAATGTTCCATCTGTTTGAATATCTCCACTTGCCTGATATTTGTCGCCGAGAAAACAAATTGTCCCACACGGAACGGGTGAACCATCATCAAAGATAACTTGACCACTCTGACGAACATTCCCACTACAACCGACAACAATGCTAATTAGTATGAATGTTACACAAACAGTAATAATACCATAGCCGGTATGAGCGGTAAATTTTGCCATTGAACAACTGCCTCGCGATACTACGCTTGCGTGTTCAGCTTTGAAAAATTTTAAACAGATTGAATAGATATTTAAATTATGTTTCATATAAACTGGATTTTGTATTGCCGTATAGCGCGGCTAAATTATGTTTCAATGCCCACATTTGAATTCGGTGTTTATACCGTAGCTGCTATGAAATTTATCTTTTTAAGACAGGATAACTGGATTGTCAGGATATAATAAAATCCTGTCTATCCTGTAAATCCTGTCAAAAAAAATAAAAACTGAATTTCATAGTGCGACGAGTATACATGCGTTTGATTATTGATATACCGTAGCCGGTATAGGTCTCGTTATATACTCAAGCTGTTTTTAAATTCACGAAGCCACAGCAATCATACGATGCAAAGCATTGGGCAAGCGTAACATCGCGAAACGGTTGTTCAAGGGCGAAGCCTACTGGCTATAGTATAAATTTATGGCAAACTCACGGTTTCACCATCACAAACATTCGCCAACTGCATCATAACCCTTGAACTACATGTTATCGGAATACTGCGGATACTTCCATCTCCGGCAATCGCATTGACAATGTTGGTATGTGAAGAGCCAAGTTGATAAACATTTCCCATTCCATCAGTCGTATATTGATTTGATGCACATTTTGCTTCAGTATCAGTTGCAGGTTCTGAAGGACCACGCCCAAATAACTTCGTATTGACCACAACTGCACCGTTTCGATTTTGTCCGCTCGGAGTGGAGTACCAGACTATTCTCGCGCCGTTCATAAAGTCGATTATAGTTTTAGAATTGGCATTGTTCGTAGCTGGCAGTAAATAACTGCCGCACCAACCCAAGCCGCCATTTGTCATTGAAGTAACAGACCAATTTGGAATATGCTTTTCAGCCATCACAAGCGTATTAGACGTTCCGTCTTGCCAATACGATATTTTGTCGCGTAACTTCCAGGCAGTCATGTTGGTCACGTATTCTGTATTATGGGGCGTAACAATAGCACAACGCAATGGCGCAGTCGTGTACCATTGAGCATGTCCGTTACTCCCACCATCTGGATGTGCCGCTGTCCAATCGTGAGTGTGGCAAAACCAAAAAATTGGACAGTCGTTACTTTTCGTTACCAACAGTGCATAATCCGTGAGTGGTCCCATCAAATTACTCGTACCGTTTGGGTCGAATTTTATTTTTGTTGAACCTGTGGAGGAAGGGCAACGGTAAATTGAAATCGAAGCAAGAGCATTACGTTGTCCATCATTTAATCCTTTAAGCCAGTTTACATCCGGCACTACGTGAGCTGTACCAATTTTCAACACGCCGGTTGCTTCGCAAAGGTCATAAAGCGGTTGCTGCTCAATATATGGATATATTAGCATTTGGAAAACGGCGTAATTCGTGTAAATGATCGCTGGCGGCAAAGCTCCTTGTGCATCGTTAAAGCTGTGAATTGCTAAGCCAATTTGCTTGAGGTGATTTTGGCATTGTATACGTCTTGCGGCTTCTCGCGCCGCTTGAACTGCCGGTAGCAACAACGCAATCAAAACACCAATGATCGCAATTACAACAAGCAATTCCACCAACGTAAATGCTTGAAATTTACGTTGTACAATTTTATATACCGTATTCGGCAAGAGCGTTAGGCTTCGCAATTGAACAACCGCTTCACGTTGTTGCGATTGTGTAATCGACTTCGGAAATTTTAAAACAGGTTGAGTATAATTGCTATCAACTGTGTTATTGTGTCCGGTTACTCGATTACTTAAACTCTTTACAAAATGTGTTAGTTTTTCTAATTTTTTCATTTACTTTTCTCCTAAAAAATTTTTTACTTTGTGGGTATATCGAAACAAGACGATAATTGAACCCATTATACCGAAGCTGGCATGGGCGGTAGGCTTTGCCATTGAACAACCGCTTCACGTTGTTGCGCTTGCGTGTTCAGCTTCGGTAATTTTAAAGTAGCTTGAGTATAATAAACTCAAACTGTTTAAATTTCCAAAGTTGCGGTAATCCTGCAATGCAAAGCATTAGGCAAGCGTAGCAACGCGGAACGGTTGTTCATGGGCGAAGCCACCGGCTACTGTATGTTACAGCTTCGAAATTGACCAAACGACATAATTGTGCTGTAGGCTTCGTCATTGAACAACCACTTCATGTTGCGGTGTCCATCTCACTAAATTTCAAAATAATTTTATATAACTATTTTGTTGAAATACTGAAATTGAAAACATTCTTTTTTCCATTTTCAACTTTCACAGGTTCTATATCGGAAGTTTCAGTGTAGGAGTATTTTTCCGGTATAATATGAATTATATTGGGCTGTCGATCTCCGATTTGTTTTTTATAATCTTCATCGTTCAGATTTGAGCCTTCTATTTCAAATTTTGATAAGGTTACGTTATACAGCGCGGGCATAACGCCTGTACCATAATCAGCACCGCTTGTTGTCAATTTATATTTGCCTGAATAGTCGGTTAATCCGCCTGCACTGTTACCGTCTTTGGCGGCTGATGTAAAAGTTACATGGACTCCGGTAACCGGTACTCCGTCACACGTAACCATCCCTTCAACATAAACAACACCATACGGGTTGTTTTTTGCGCAACCTGCCAGAAAAACAACTAAAAGAATTAATTTTAAACTTTGGTACATTTACTCTTTCCTTTCTTGGTAATATTTTAATTTTCATGGTTTAGAATCGTTTATGGAGGGGTTGTTGTCCCGCCATCATTGATTGCACCGAGTTCAGCCCATAACCCGTAACTAAATTTACTGGTTGCAGGATTAGTTCCGTCGTATGGAATGGACGGCGGATTATCAGGGCTTTGACTTGTAACTTTCCGGTTAAGGTTACTTGTGTTGACTAAGTCATTAATGAATCGTACCGACCCATCCAACAACGACGCATTGACTCCGCCCGAATGATTACTACTTGCGCTAGGTCTGCAATATATCCACGAAGTGGCACTGCTGGCACAACTCGGACTATTAGGAGGTAACAATGTATAGAAATAGACGGAATGAATAATGTTATCCCATGTTCTATGTCCCAGATTAGCTCCTTGATCCGTTACTACTCCTTGTGAAGGATTTAGAAAACGTCCATTACTACCTTTCAAATTCAGACATAGATTGGGAAATTGGTTGTAATGAGTTGCTACACCGGATGCAATATTCTCTTTGTATACTCTGCCGTTGGTAACTCTCCAATTGTGAATGATCCCTTCTGAATAACAGATTGTGTTACTGAGACCATCTTCTACTCGTTCAAAATTGCTGAGAAATCTTCCTGCCTGTAACCAGCTGCGTCTCATTTGCATTTGAGAGTTTGGATCAACTACACCTATATCTCCTGACGAAGAATCTGATCCTGCCAAATCTGCTCGTGAACCGCGGTAACTTGTCAAAGAATTTGCCGAAGCATCTGTCGATACTACACCAGTGTTACCATCTGATGGACAAATAAATACGCTGAAAAATTTTGGTGCACTTGGTCTAGCGTAGACCATTTGTTGCGACTCGTCTTGTGTACCGCCTGATTTGTAAGGAACCGTTATGATGTTGTAGAACGCTTCCTGCTCAATGTAAGGTAACAACAGTGTATTTGCTCCCACACGGCTAACATTTTTCTGTACAAAAATAGGGTCAAAAGCTGATGCGGGAAATCTGTTAGTTGTATCATGAAAGTTATGTACTGCCAGAGCAATTTGGCGTAAGTTGTTACTACATTGCGAGCGGTTTGCGGCTTCTCTTGCTGCTTGAACTGCGGGCAATAATAACGCGATCAAAACGCCAA
This sequence comes from Planctomycetaceae bacterium, assembly GCA_031268995.1. Lineage (GTDB taxonomy): Bacteria > Planctomycetota > Planctomycetia > Pirellulales > Thermoguttaceae > WRKP01. Next base: position 204 of record JAIRWK010000078.1, on the reverse strand, counting down.
TTATTGCAATCACCACCAGAAGTTCAACAAGAGTAAAAGCCCAAAAAACAAGACAAGGTTTAGGAGAAATCCCAATAGAATCATTGTTATAAAAATTCGTAACTTTTGAATTTTTAATTCCAATATTACATTTGGGGGGGGGGGGGGGGGGCGGGGGGGGGGGGGGGGGGGGGGGGGGGGGGGGGGTGGAAGATTTTTATGGAG
>JAIRWK010000076.1 GCA_031268995.1 Planctomycetaceae bacterium | reverse complement strand
ACAGATTTTTAAACGCGAAACACGCAAAAGATCACGAAAGTTCGCGAAAAATAGTTTCGTGTTATTTCGCGGAAATTTCGTGTATTTCGCGTTAAAAAACAATTGCTGTACTGTAGTTGATATGAAATTCATTTTTTTAAGACAGGATTACAGGATAACAGGATTGTCAGGATATAAAAAAATCCTGTCTATCCCCGGAGCATGTCCCAAAACCTTCGGAGCATGTCCCAAAACCTTCGGAGCATGTCCCAAAACCTTCGGGACATGTCCCAAAACCTTCGGGACATGTCCCAGGACCTTTCGTAACCGTTTACACTAATCGTTCACAGAATAGACTTTTAAACGCGAAATACGCGAAAGATCACGAAAGGTCGCGAAAAATAGTTTCGTGTTCTTTTGCGGAAATTTCGTGTATTTCGCGTTAAAAAACAATTTCTATCACCGCGCAAACGCAAAACCGTGTGAACGGTTACAAATTACCATTAATGTCTTAACGTTAGGGGCGGTTTTATGAGTGTTCGGCTATTTGGAAGTTTCTCCTAGACACTCACCGCTTTTCTGTTTTTGGAAAATTATTTTTGGGCAATTCCTAAACAGCTGTTTTGTCCTTTATGTCCCCATTGTTCCTTAACGTCATCGTTGTACAATAATGTCTGCTGTTCAAATTGTGTTCGGTTTCGGAACAGTTTTAGTGTATTTTTAAATTGCCAAAAAAAATTTAAGAGATTAAAAAAAAATGAGTGAAAGTTATGATATTGGTTTGATGGGGTTAGCTGTCATGGGGCAGAATCTCGTGTTGAACATGGTTGATCATGGGTATCGTGTGGCGGTGTTTAATAGGACGACCTCGAAGGTTGACGAGTTTGTTAGTCAACAGGAGAGTGTATCTTATGGTGATAAACTTGTTGGCACACATTCGTTGAAGGAGTTGGTTTCCAAGTTGAAGCGTCCGCGTAAGGTGATGCTTATGATTCAGTCAAAAGATGCTGTTCCTGCGCCGGAGATTGCGTTGTATCCGCAATCTGCTGCGATAGATGCGGTGATTGAGGAGCTTTTGCCGCTTCTTGAAAAAGGCGACGTTATTATTGACGGCGGAAATACTCAATTCAAAGACACCGAACGGCGGACGAAATTTGTTGAGGCGAAGGGGGTATTTTATATTGGCACGGGCGTTTCAGGCGGCGAAGAAGGTGCGCGGAAAGGTCCCAGCATGATGCCGGGCGGCTCAGAAAAAGCATGGAATTTGGTCAAAGATATTTTTCAGGCGATTTCGGCTAAAGTTGGGGCGAACAGGGACATCCCTTGTTGCGAATGGGTTGGCGAACGCGGCGCGGGACATTACGTTAAAATGGTTCACAACGGAATCGAATACGGCGATATGCAATTGATCTGCGAGGCATATTGGATGTTGAAAAAAGCACTCAATTTCTCAAACGAAGAAATTTACCAAACTTTCGCTGATTGGAACAAAGGCGAGTTGGATAGTTATTTGATTGATATAACCAAAGATATATTTACAGTTAAAGACAAAGAAACGGGCAAATATCTTGTTGATCTGATTCTTGATACGGCTGGTGCGAAGGGTACGGGCAAATGGATGAGTCAACTTGCTCTTGATGTTGGTTCGCCGAGTAGTCTTGTTACGGAGGCGGTTTATGCGCGGTGTATTTCTGCGATCAAGGATGCACGAGTGCGTGCGTCGAAGGTGTTGAGCGGTCCGTCGGGCAACTACAGCGGCGATAAAAAGAAATTTGTTGCGCAAATTCGCGATGCGCTTTATGCGTCGAAAATTTGTTCATACGCACAAGGTTTTGTTCAATTGCAAGCTGCAGGCAAGGAATACGGTTGGAAATTGCAATACGGTAATATTGCGATGTTGTGGCGTGGCGGTTGTATTATTCGTGCGGTGTTTTTGGAGAGGATTAAGGAGGCGTTTGACGCTGAGGCTAATCTTGAAAATTTATTGCTTGCCCCTTATTTCAAAAACGTTGTCGAATCGGCGCAAGATTCATGGCGCAACGTCGTAAAGACTGCTGTTGAACTTGGAATTCCGGTACCGGCTTTTTCGACCGCGTTGTCTTATTATGATTCGTACCGCTCAGAAAATTTGCCCGCCAACCTATTGCAAGCGCAACGCGACTACTTCGGCGCACACACTTACAAAAGAATCGATAAACCAAACGGCGAAATCTTCCACACCGATTGGATAAACGAAAAAAAATAAATTCCACAAGATGGATTTTTTAAAAACACCGTAAAGGCGAAGATGGCGAAAAAGGATATTTATTTATACTCAAGCTGTTTTAAAATTCATGGAGTTGATTACGCAAGCGCAACAATGTGAAGCGGTTGTTCAGCTTCAGGAATTTTAAAGTAGCTTCAGTATAATGTCCCTTTTGTCCCTGTATCTTCCTCAATATAAGGCGTAAAATCCTTCAATCTCCGAAAATACCAAATTGCAAGAAAAGGCAAAAGAATAACCGCCCAACCAATCGCGGCGTAAAAACGAGATAATGACTCCTCACTGACAAAAATTTCAACGGTACCAGCAAAGATACCATACTTCTGTATGTATGGCGGCAAATAAGCAACTATCACAATCGGATTGATAGCCGATATTGGACTATCACGGTATTGTACCCACCAGTCTGCGGTTGGATAACTCGGGGCAACGCTCCCCCAAAAAACAAAACAAAATTCACCGTAAACAAAATACCCCCCAACACTACTCAACGAAACAAATAACAAAATACAAGCCGCAATCAACCATACCCTTGATGTATCCAACCACTTCAAAAAATGACTCCGAATTAACATTGCCGTAACACAAATATCAAAAGAGAAAATAAATAATAGTGTAATCACTCGGCAAACTATACTTTGGTCGCGTAAAAAAAGGCTATCTCGGTCACGCAAGAATACTAGCCAATCAATACACACCAACGCTGCCACAATCAATCCAACCCAAACCAACCCGCACGCCGATCCGGTATAAAACGGAAATAAAATAAAACGACGAATCAACGATCTCGGTAAACTTCGGCGAATTCGCAATGACCATTGATCACTCTCACAAACCACAAATGGCAACAATAACGTCAACACAGTTACACCTATAAACTCAAATAAAGGTAACATATCAAGCATTGCCAAAACCAAAAAACCAGATAACACACAAACAAATGCTGTTACAAAAATGACAGTTGCAATTAACCGCACGTGAAACGATCTATCTGATTTTTTCGGCAAGAAATTTGCAATCGCACCTCCAGCAAACAACGCAAATAAAGAAAACGCTCCAATCAAAAACGTAGTATATTCCGAAAGCATCTCCGAGTGAGGCATATTTTTCCATTCGTCTATCACCATTTGCGCAAGTACATGAACTCCACAGAGCATGGCAGATAGGGCAACTAAAGAAATATAAGGAGCAAAAGAATTTTTTGACATTGATGCTATCAAAATTGCCAGAGCGTTCATTACTTGCACGGTGACGAATACGCCGACAAACGCAAGCAGCACATCCAACAAATCAATACCGCCCATAAAATATAACAATACCACAAAAGGCATTGTTATACTCGTCAATATTAGCGTAATAACAATACCAGTTAATAATTTGCCAAAAACTATCGTAGAAGGCTTAACACGCGAGTAAAACAACAACTCGTCATTGATCCAATCAAAAGACGTACAAAAAACCGTCCGCAAAACCACCGACAAAAAACACGCCAAACCCACAATATGACCAAATAACAAAATCACCGAAGAACCAAGAACCATCGAAGAACCAACAATCGAAACATTAACATTCAACGAATTGCCGGATACCAGATAAAAAAGAAACACAAACGCAAGAAGAAAAACATAAAGATTCGTCAACACAACAATAAAATTATTCCTGACAAATTGCCGTATCTCACGCAAAAACACCGGATTCAAATTGTTATCAAAAAAACGTAACATCGGCATCAAATGGCGTGGTAAAAATTTCTTTTATTTCGTTCCTTTTTGTCTCTGTATACTCAAGCTGTTTTAAAATTCCGTAAAGCTGATCACGGAAGCACAACAACGTGAAGCGATTGTTCAGGGGCGAAGCCTACCGCCCATACCGGCTCACCGGCTCCGGTATATTTTCTGTAACTATTCAGTTGCTTTTAAATAACCACAGAGAGCACAGAGTTCACAGAGATAATTTTTTTGAAAATGAAATAGACGAAAATTTCATTTTCAACTCTTTCGTATATTTTCGTATTTAAAATT
>JAIRWK010000073.1 GCA_031268995.1 Planctomycetaceae bacterium | reverse complement strand
CCGCAGACTTTCAGCAACCGCCGGAAATGATTTTCCGCCTTCCGCAGAGTTCCAACGGATACTTTATATGCTCAAGCTGTTTTAAAATTCCGTAAAGCTGATTACGGAAGCGTAGCATCGCGAAGCGGTTGGTCTATTTCAACGGTTTCTGAAATACTTGTTCTTGATGTGAACACGGTTCGTAGTTATTTTGACAAGTATGTTCACGGCGGCGAGGAGGAACTTCTTGAGTTTAATTATGTTTGCCGCCCCAACCGTTGTTACCGACATCGGGAAACAGTTTAACTTCTTCAATCGGGTAGTTTTTGCCAAGATCAACCTGAATCCAAACGGCTTCAGTGTCAAGACTGATCGCCAGCGAAAAGTAGCCGTGATCTTGCCGCGAACGAGCCGCCGCACGTTCAACCCCCAAAGGTCCGCCGACAAGATCAGCAACCTGCGTATAAACCGACAACGAATACGCAAAAACAAGAATAGCCGTCGCCGCAACAACAGACCATGTTCTTAATTTGAGTAACATTGTTAATGTTTTCATTGTAATTTTTTCTTTCATTTGAAATAGGTTAATGTTCTCCTCCGCAAACGTTGCGGGGATTTTTAACGCGAAAGACGCGAAAGTTTCGCGAAAGAACGCGAAAACCGGAATTTCGTGATGTTTCGCGTTTTTTTCGCGTGTTTCGCGTTCAAAAAACTACTTCGTGAACGGTTGTTTTTTTCTCTTCGGCAGTCGTCGGAAATGTTGTTACGCTTGCCAAACGCTCTGCGTTACAGGTTTACCGTAGCTTCGGGAGTTTCAAAACAGCTACGATATAATTTTATTTTCGGGCAATGTCTAAATATTTTCCAAACTCGATCTCAAGTATTTTGCCCGCGCAATATCTCTTTCGTTTTGGGTTAATGTTTCGCCGAGTATTTTTTGCAAGTGTGCGGGTTGTGTATTTAAGAATAGGCGGTTTACTTCGTTGATGGTGATGTTGTCGATAAGCCCCGTGTTTACACCAAGCCTTAAACTCGACAAATGATGAAGCGTCTCTACACTCCCAATTGTCCGCGCCGTTTTGAGTAAACCAACCGCCCGCGAACAACGGTCTAACACAATTTCGCGTTGCTCTCTAAGCAAAAACTCACGCGAACGACGCTCAAACTTCAGAACTTGCGGGACAAAATTCCGCAACGTATCAATCAACTCCATCTCGGTTTTGCCAAGCGTGATTTGATTACTAATTTGGTAAAGGTCGCCGACAGGTCGAGAGTTTTCGCCGTATAACCCGCGAACAGTTAAATGAGATTTTTGCAAACCGCGTAAAACTTTTTCAATCTCCTTCGTTATCGCAAGCGCAGGCAAATGAAGCATTACACTCACACGCATTCCTGTACCGACATTTGTTGGGCATGTTGACAAGTAACCTAGTAGCGGATGAAAAGAATAACGCAAATTTTCCGAAAGTTTATTGTCAAGCTCATTCAACGACTGCCAAATTTTTTCCGGTTCAAATCCGCTTTGCATCGCGTGAATTCGCAGATGATCTTCTTCGTTGATCATAATGCAAAACGATTCGCTTTTGTCGATCAACGCTGCTCTTGTGCCGGTAGAGCTGATCAATTCGCGGCTTATAAGCTGCCTCTCCAACAAATACAGACGATCAAGCACCGGCAAAACATCAACATCAACAAAATAAAAATCAGACCCGTCAAAAATCTTGTCCACAACACGATGAACATTGTCGCGAATCCCGCGCCGATCTGTTTCTGTTACCCGCGTCATAAAAGGATAACCGGACAGATTACGCGCCAAACGTATTCGGCTGGAAATCACAATATCCGAATCAGAACCATCGCTGCAAAGCCATCGACTCAATTGAGAAAGCATCTCGTCTATCATCCAATTTCAATCTCCAATTTAAACTATTTGCCGTCATGACTGGTACGCAGAGTACACAGATATATACTCAAGCTACTTTAAAATTCCTGAAGCTGCAGTAAACCTACAACACAGAGCGTTGGGCAAGCGCAACAACGTGAAGCGGTTGTTCAGGGGCGAAGCCTATCGCCTTACCGGCTACGGTACATCAAGATAGCCGCAGATCGGAAAGAAAGAATTTTTAAACCCGATCTGCGAACCATCACAACAAAATCCGCGTACTCCGCGTGCCCCGCAACCGTCTATTTTTCACGAAACCGTTGGCTGTTCGAAGCCTTTTCGGTGTTCGCGTTTTAGCCAAGTATTTGCTTCAGCATCGTCGGCAAATTCCTCTTTGGCAGGATCCCATTTCAAATTTCGTCCGAGATAACGGGCAATATTCAAAACATGACAAATCTCCGCCGTGCGAATACCGGTTTCAAGATTACCGATTGGATTTTCTCCGCTATAAATACAATCGACCCAGTTTTTGGTGTGGCTTGGCAAACCCAATCCCTTGTTTTCTTCCAACCAATTCTCGGCAAGCTCTTTTGGATTCGATTTCATTTGGTTGCGGAATATTTCAACTTTGCCTTTTTCGCCTATGAAAATTGCACCGCCGCGATTCGACTTGCCCAAACGAACAATTACACCGTCCGCATATCTATACGCAAGCGTCGGCGAAGAACAAATTTTATTTCCGCGATTCGCCGTTTCAACCGCGTCATAAGTCGGCGGTTCCAACTTGCCGCCCTCAACCAAAATCTCTACAGGTCCCGTGTTGTCCTTACCAAGCGCGCACTGAATTTGATCAAATCCATGAGTTCCCCAACCCGTCATTTCGCCGCCGGAATAATTGCGGAAAGACAACCACCCGGGTTTGCCGCGCGGGATAAATAGTTGACTGTTAAACGGCACCGGCTCGGTAGGTCCACACCATAAATCCCAATCAAGACCCTCAGGAACAGTCTCCGCCGGCAAATTACAAAGCCAAGGCGATTCATAATTCGCGGCAATCACTTCGGTTATTTTGCCAAGTTTTCCCTCGCGGATAAATTGACACGCAAGATAATTCGGAACCATTGAACGCTGCATACTTCCGCATTGGAAAACGATACCGGTTTTCTTGGCGGCTTTACGCAGAAGCACGCCGTCCTCAACCGTCAACGTAATCGGCTTCTCAACATAAAGATGTTTGCCCGCCAATGCAGCATTGACACAAATAAGCGAACGCCAATGTTCTGGAGTTGCGGTAACGATTGCGTCCACGTTTTTATCGTCGATAACTTTTCGATAATCTTTGTACGCGAACTCGCCGGAAATTTTGTAATGTGCTGCGGCTTTATCGGCGCGCTCTTTCCAGACATCACAAACGCAGATAACTTTTGCCCGTTTATCTTGGGCAACCGCACCAAACACTCCGCCGCCTTGCCGACCAATCCCAATGCCCGCAACTCCAATCCGTTCATTTGCACCCGGGCGGTTTGCCGCAACATCCGCAAAAACATCTCGCGGAATCAACATCGGAACCGCAACAGTTGCCAACCCCGCTTTGGCAGCGGTTGTCAAAAATGTACGGCGTGTGAGTAAATTTTTATTTTTATTTTTATTTTTCATGGTTAATTATTGGTAACTATTCAGCCGTTTGATTTTTATTTTTTTATTTTACCGCGAAACACACAAAATTTACGCGAAAAGACGCGAAACTAAATTATTCGCAACCTTTCGTGCTCTTTTAGAGTATTTCGCGGTTTAAAAAATAAATTAAATCATTCGACTGAATTGTTACAATTATTGTTTTAGTTAAGGTTAAATTATTTTGGGAAAATTTGCCGAGAATATTCGTCTCTTGCGCAAGAGAAATGATCAAATATACTTCGACAGTTGCCTATATACTCAAGCTGTTTCAAAATTCACGAAGCTGATTACGGCAGCACAACAACGTGAAACGGTTACTCAAGAGCGAAGCCTACCGCCCATACCGGAGTTATTTTATGATTTTCTTTAGGTGTTTTATGCTTCTTTCGGCTTGGTCCAGCGAGCCGCATTCTACGCTTAGTACGATGTCTTGCGGCAAGGGTTTTAGTATTGCGGCGACGGCTTCCCAATCAATAACTCCGTCCCCGCAAGCACAACCGACAGCGGTTCCCATAACTTTACCGCGTTCCGCGTCGGATTGTTCGATTGAAATATCTTTGGCGTGGATATGCACGAGTCTATGTTTTATTTTGTCAAGCCAAGCGACAGGGTCTTGACCTCCAAGATATGCGTTTCCGGTATCGAAATTTGCGCCGACGAAATCTGAGCGTACAAGGTTTAGGATGCGGTCGTATTTTTCGGGGATAAGAGAGTAAGTTTGGTGCATTTCGAGACCGATTTTTATTCCGCGACGCGAGGCGACTTTTTCCGCTTCGGCGATTGAATATTTTATCAACACGAAATCTTCTTCTTCGGTTGTCCAAATTTGTTTATGACCTTCGTGTGTGTTGATGACCGGTGCGCCGCATTCTTTGGCAAACCGTGCGGCTTGTTTTAGATATTCGACAGCTATTTCGGGTTTGGACAATTGGCTATGCGAAGACAAAGCGGACAATTTCAAATTATGTTTTTCAACAACATCGCGAATCCGAAAAGGATCATCAAGCATAGACACACTATGAAAATATCGAGCTTCACTAAGCAACTCACGCCCCCAATGAACCATCGGCTCAATATATTCATAACCAAGTTCGGCAGCGAATTGTACGCCCCATTCGAATGATTTGTGAGAGGTTCGGACGGCTTCAAGGTTTAGACCTATTCCGATTTTACCCATTGTGTTCTCCTTGTATTTTGAAATGTTTTTATCGTTATACCGAAGCCGGTATGGGCGGCAGGCTTCGCCCTTGAACAACCGCTTCACGTTGTTATACCGAAGCCGGTATGGGCGGTAGGCTTCGCCCTTGAACAACCGCTTCACGTTGTTACGCTTGCCTAACGCTCTGCGTTGCAGGTTTACCGCAACTTCTGGAATTTTAAAACAGCTTGAGTATAATTATTTCGCCAAAACAACTCCAGCGAAATTACAATAAAGGTAACTATTCAGTCGATGGAATTTTTATCAACCACAGAGAACACAGAGTTCACAGAGATAAATTTTTTGAATACGAAATAAACGAAAATTTCATTTTCAACTCTTTCGTATATTTTCGC
>JAIRWK010000066.1 GCA_031268995.1 Planctomycetaceae bacterium | reverse complement strand
CCTAGTTTTTCTATTCAACCTAACCCCACGCTTTCGGCTGTTTTTAAGGCATTTTTACACAAAAAGTCCTGTTTTGATGCATATTTTCGCCCAATTTTTACCCGGGTGCGTAACACGAGATATTAAAATATTCGCGCTCATTCGAGTGTTTCACGTTTAAAATCCACTTTCTATAATTTTATGTTATCTACGATTTCTTTTGCTTCGTCGATAATTCGGTTTAGGTGGGCTTTGTCTCTGAATGATTCGGCATAAATTTTGTAAATATTTTCTGTGCCGGACGGACGAACCGCAAACCATCCACAATCCGATAACACCTTCAAACCACCAATCGAAGCACCATTGCCCGGCGCATTTGTCAACTTGCCCTTTATCACATCACCCGCAAGCTCATTTGCCTTGACCCGCTCTACCGTTAGCCCTTTGAAAGCCGCTTTTTGTTGTGGTGTGGTTGGTTGGTCGATACGCGCGTAAAACGATTCGCCAAACCTCGCCTCCAACCCGCGATAAATTGCACCCGGACTATTGCCCGTCTTGGCAAGCATCTCCGCCGCCAATAAATTCAAAATTATTCCGTCCTTGTCCGTTGACCAAACATTGCCGTCAAATCGCAAAAAACTTGCCCCCGCACTCTCCTCTCCACAAAATCCAAGCGTCCCACCCAATAACCCCGCAACAAACCACTTAAACCCAACCGGCACCTCAACTAACTTCACCCCAAGCGAACCCGCAACCCGATCAATTATCCCACTGGAAACAAGCGTCTTGCCAACACCAAGCGACCGCGACCAACCCGAACGATTCGTAAATAAATAATATATCGCCGCCGCCAAATATTGATTCGGATTCATTAAACCAAAATTCGGAACAACTATACCATGCCTGTCCGTGTCCGGATCATTCGCAAAAGCAATATCAAAATCGTCCTTCAAATCCACCAAACGCCGCATCGCAAATTGACTTGAACAATCCATCCTAATTTTGCCGTCATGGTCAACCGTCATAAAAGAAAATCGCGGATCAATCAACTTGTTCACAACCGTTATGTTCACCCCATACCCGCCCGCAATCCGATCCCAATACGAAAAACCAGCACCACCCAACGGATCAACCCCCATCCGTATCCCCGCTTTGGCAATCAATTTCATGTCAACAATATTGCCCAAATCCGCAATATAACCCTCCGCAAAATCAATCGCCTTAACCTCGTTTTTTGAAATCGCCGCCTCAAACGTAATACGCCTCACTCCACTCAATCGTGCCGTAAGATACGCATTCGCACGGTCTTGTATCCAATTCGTAACATCCGTGTCCGCCGGTCCGCCATTGGGCGGGTTGTACTTTATGCCGCCATCGCTCGGCGGATTGTGAGACGGCGTTATTACAATACCGTCCGAAATTGAAGATTCGGACAAACGATTATGCTGGAGAATCGACCAAGAAATAACAGGCGTAGGCGTAAAACCGTTGTCCGCTTGATAATAAACCTGAACATCATTCGCCGCCAAAACCTCCAACGCATTTCGTTCAGCTAGCCCCGAAAGAAAATGCGTGTCCTTGCCAAGAAAAAGCGGTCCCGTGTATCCCTTGCCAGCACGATAATCACAAATCGCTTGCACCACTGCCAGTATATGAGACTCCGTAAACGTCGCCTCCAACGAAGTACCACGATGACCGCTTGTACCAAATACAACACGTTGCTCCAACGACCTCATGTCGGGAACATTCTCAAAATAAGCACGCTCAAGCAACACCGTGTCAATCAATATCGACTCCGGCGCAGGTTTACCAGCAAGAAAATGAATTGTCATGTTTTTTTATTGAAATAAAGGACAAAATAAATACCAAAACCAATATAAACAATAGGCTTAACCCTTAAACAACCATTCGGTGAAATGCCAGTAACTACACCATTAATAGCACAGATTGTATCAATAAATTTACTTTACACCTTTATTTTTTGCCCTAAAAAAAATAAAGGCATAAAGACGCAAATAATGAACTTTCGTTGCAACTAAAGACGCATTACCAAAACACCGCTCATACACTTCACCAAATGACTTAAAGGATGATCTGCGAAATATAACAATTTCACAACTTCAAAGCAAGAGGAATTTCACAGTAGCAACAATATACTTGCACGCAAGTAGAAATTTCTGCGTCGTTCTCGACCTTCAGAACCGGAAAACCACTCTCAAAAAATCTACAAAAGTAGAAAGTTACGAGTCATTATTGACTGTAATTATTGATGAGTCGCAACGGTTTACGCCGAATCGCGTAGAAATTTACGAGTCACTATTGACTGGCGAATTACGCCGGCGACTTCGGCGGATTGTATAGTCAAGTAATTTACTTGTAATATTTTATATGATATCAGGTTATAAATATCTCTTGATTTTGTACTTTTGATAACGTTTTTACATTTTGTATTAGTCGGTTAGGTCAAAACTTCTGAAATCTAAGGTTTTTGCTTAAAAGCCAAATATAACAACTCGAAAACACTTAAAAATCGATTTTGCGCCAACTAGCCTGAAAATAAAATGTTATGTCATTATACAGTCAAATTAACCAATAAACACTTTTGCTAAAAAATACGACTTTCACTCAAACTAGATTGTGTATAAAAAATATCTTTCCAACGAATTGTAACCACTTGACACAAAAATAAATTGCAGCTACAATATCCACACAAGAGTCGGTAAGGCTTCAGGAATTTCTACTATTGTAGATATTGTTTGAAATTTGATTTTACTTTTTAAAGTCGAGAACGACGCAGAGATTTCTGTTGGTGTAGATTGTGTTGAACGAGGTTTTTGGCGGTTGTTGTCGAGAAAGACGTGTGGGAACTTCCGAAAACTGCTTCAATAATGCTTTGTCTATTTAACCCATGTTACGCAGAGATCAAACCCAATCTTGCCCTAGTTTTTCTATTCAACCTAAGCCTAACCGCTTTCGGTTGTTTTTAGTGTATTTTTACACAAAAAGTCCTGTTTTGATATGTATTTTCGCCCAACTTTTATCCAGATGCGTAACATGAGTATTTAAAAATGTTTTTTGGAAGTTCCCCGTAGAAATTTTTTTATGCCCCAAAGAGGTGATTGACTTTTTGTGGTCGATTGTCTCTTTTTTTATTGTGGTTATTAGGGATTTTTAGTTACTTTAAAATTATTATGAATGTACTTATAGTTGGTTCGGGTGGTCGGGAGCATGTTTTGGCTTGGCGGGTGGCTAGTTCGCCGCGGGTTAAGCAGGTATTTGTCGCGAGGGGCAATGCCGGAACAGCAACCGAAGGAAATGATATTGAGAATGTTGATATTGACGAGTTGGATTTTCCGGCGTTGATTAAATTTGCCAAGCAAAATGGGGTTGGCTTAACGGTTGTGGGACCGGAGGTACCGCTTTGTGCTGGGATTGTTGATGCGTTTGAGGCAGCAGGGTTGCGCATTTTTGGACCTAATCGGGTAGCTGCTCAGCTTGAGGGCAGCAAGGCATTTTGCAAAGACATACTGCATCGCGGCGATATTCCAACCGCAACATATAACGTGTTCAATGACTCACACGAGGCAATCAGGTTTCTTCAGAATCGGGATATTCCTTTTGTTATTAAGGCAGATGGTTTGGCGGCAGGCAAGGGTGTTTTTGTTTGTGATGGTAATGAAGAAGCTATCGAGGCAGTTCGCAGCGTCAAGAATATGGGCAATGCCGGAAATAGAATTGTTATTGAGGAGCGGCTTGACGGCGAGGAAGTGAGCATACTTGCAATTACCGACGGAACAACAATCCTAACCTTGCAACCCGCACAAGATCACAAAACCGCCCACGACAACGATAAAGGACCTAACACAGGCGGAATGGGTGCTTACAGTCCTGTGCCACTTGTGGATAAGGAGATGTTGCAATGGATAGAAGAGCGAATTTTAGTACCGACCGTCCACACAATGAATAGCAACAACACACCATTCAAAGGTGTGCTTTACGCAGGATTGATGATTACTAAACACGGTCCAAAAGTGCTTGAATACAACGTAAGATTCGGCGACCCCGAATGCCAACCTCTTTTGATGCGATTGAAAACAGATATTGTAGAAATATTCGAGGCAACAATCGACGGCAAACTCGATCAAATAAATTTGCCCGAATGGGATGAACGTTCTGCGGTCTGTGTTGTGATGGCGAGCAAGGGTTACCCGAACTACTACACAAAAGGCGAAGAAATACGCGGACTTGCCGACGCAGCAACTTTGCCCGATACAAAAGTTTTCCACGCAGGAACAATCCTCGACCAAAACAATCGCGTTCTAACCAACGGTGGAAGAGTATTAGGCGTTACCGGCTTGGGCAACACAATCCCCGAAGCTAAACTCGCCGCCTACACCGCCGTTCAAAAAATTCGTTGGGACGGCGCATGGTGCAGAAAAGATATTTCAGATAAAGCCGCAGGTATACCGAGGTAAGGCGATAGGCTTCGCCCTTGAACAACCGCTTCACGTTGTTGCGCTTGCCTAACGCTCTGCGTTGCAGGTTTACTGTAGCTTCAGGAATTTTAAAGTAGCTTCAGTACATAATTCAGGAAGATTCAACTCAAGAAGATTCGAAATAAAAGTTTTCGTTCATTTCGTAATCAGAAAGTGTTCCTTTTGTGTTTTAGGTTTTTCGCGGATTGGGGGGAATTTTGGATGGCTTGGTTTACTATTTATGCGATTGATGTATAATCGCCGGTCAACATTTGTGCAACCGTTTTTTTTAGAGACGCAATGTGATTTTTATTATACTCAAGCTACTTTAAAATTCCTGAAGCTACGGTAAACCTGCAACGTGAAGCGGTTGTTCAAGGGCGGATCCTATCGCCCTGCCAGCTACGGTATAAACGGTTTGAAAAATTATCACATCCTGTTCCTAACGGGACAGCCAATTTTCATCTCAACGAGATAAATAAATACAGAAGCGTTATACCGAAGCCGGTATGGGCGGTAGGTTTTACCCTTGAACAACCGCTTCACGTTGTTGCGTTTGCCTAACGCTCTGCGTTGCAGGTTTACCGTAGCTTCAGGAACTTTAAAGTAGCTTTAGTATAATGTCCTATATTTTTGTTACACAATCATCGGAATTACGTGACCTTGTTTGGCGGTTGCGGGACGCGCCGGCAATAGCTTATGACACGGAATTCGTTTCCGAAGGGCAATATTCGTCTCTTCTCTGTCTTATACAAGTTGCGGCGGGCGATATTCAAGCGATAATTGATCCGCTTGCTATTAGTGATCTTAGTCCGTTTTGGAATCTTATTTGCGCCGATGGGCATGAAACAATAGTTCATGCTTGTCGTTGCGAGATGGAATTTTGCCATCGTGCAATAGGCAGTTTTCCCAAACGTCTTTTTGATGTTCAATTGGCGGCGGCGTTCACTGAAGCGGAATATCCTATCGGTTTTCGTTCGCTTCTTGACCGGACGCTTCATATTGATTTGCCCAAAGATGAATCGCGCACGGCGTGGCACAAACGCCCGTTGACAGTTCAACAAGTTGAATACGCAATCGGCGATGTGCTTTATCTTGAACGGATCGCTAATGTCCAGAAACAGCAGTTGTTGCAAACACAAAGATTAAGTTGGTATGAATCTGAGATATTGGAATTGCAAGCGCGTCTTTCTCATGATTTTACGAATTCGCGTTGGCAACGTATTTCAAAGGCATCGTCGTTGAATTCGCGTGAGCTTGCGATATTGCGTGAGGTTTGGGTTTGGCGTGATCATGTTGCGAAGAGACTTAACATGCCGGTACAACGTTTTTTGCGGGACGATTTATTGATAGAGCTTGCGCGGCGAAAGACAAGCGACCCCAAACGTATCGCCGCCGTAAGAGGATTTCAACGTCCAGACCTTGCAAGATGTATTCCCGAAATTTCGGACGCTGTCGAATACGCTCTCAAGTTACCATTGGAAAATTTGCCGAAGACTTCATCGAGGTATTCGTACCCGCAATATTCAGTTATCACGCAATTCCTCTACGCCGCAGTCAGTTCGCTTTGCCGCAAGGAACATATCGCATTGCAATTGGTTGCGGGACCAAATGACATCCGCGAATTTATTGCTGCCGAGTTGGGAACGATTGCACCGAATCTTGAACCAAGATTAAATTCAGGTTGGCGAGCTGAGTTTATAGGAAATTTGTTGCGCGACCTATTAAGCGGCAAAACCGCCATCGAAATAAATCCAAGAACTCCAGAAGACCCGTTATTATTCACTTCAAAAAAATAATGCCGTAGCAAATATCACAATGAGACAGAAACCTAAACCTACACAATCAAATTTACCTCGTGCGGGAGTTGTTCGTATTGCTGATATGATTCCGCAATTGATTTCGCGGTTTGGCATTCAGAGGCGAAGGAATTTCGAGCAAATTATGCAAGCGTGGAAAGATGCGGTTGGCGAACCATTGAATACCGTTGCGTTTGCAACGGAATTAAGACGCGGAATATTGACCGTCGCAGTTAAACACAACGCATTCGTTCAGGAGTTGTCATTCAGACAAGACGAACTAATAAAAAAAATGCAAGCAGCTATCACAGACGAAAAAATAAAAAAAATAAAATGGGTGATTGAAAACTAAAAAAAACTGTCTTGCGGTAGGATTGACCTAAAATGAAAAATACGTATCATGGTTCGTTAAAGGATATACTGAAGCTACTTTAAAGCTGAACACGCAAGCGCAACAACGTGAAGCGGTTGTTCAAGGGCGAAGCTGGCTGCGGTATGAATTCGTAACCTGTCGTATTGCGGCAGGTGTTTTATTTTAATTTTGACAAGGTAAAAAAATTATGGCAAAATCTCGTACATTGGACAAACGGCGTAAGTCTATCCGAAGCATCCGCAAAATTACCCGTACAATGGAGCTGGTTGCAACAGCACAGTTCAAAAAGGCAATGGAAAAAGCTGTTGCGGCGGATTCATATACGAAGCGGCTTGTTGATTTGGTGCATGATTTAACGCAGTCCGGCGATAATTTTTCGCATCCGCTTCTTGTTGAACGTAAGCAAAACAAAGAGCAAAAGGATGTTACATTGCTCGTTCTCAGCGCAAACAGAGGCATGTGCGGCGGATTCAATGCCGGTGTTATGCGGTTTGCAATTCAACGCCTAAAAGAATTTCAATATGATTATTCGGGCATCGGTTTGGATGTTTCGGGCAAACGCGGGATTTCTTCGTTCAAGTTTCGCGGTTTGGATATTTCGAATGCTTATATTCACTTGCAAGACAAACCGACTCTCGACCAAGTAACAGAGCTTGCGGACAAGTATCTTGAGGATTTTATTACTGACAAAATTGACCGGCTAGATATTTGTTACACGAAGTTTGAATCTCTTAGCCGTCAATATGCGGTTGTTGAGACGTTGTTACCGATAGTTGAGTTGACATCTGAGGGCGATGTCAATTCATTGAAAGACAACCCCGAAGTCTCCGATATCAGTCTCAAACGCGCAGCCCTCATGAAACAAGCCGATGACCTCACAGCAGACCGCGACAACAACAAAATAAATGATTTAGCACGGCATAGCTCGACAACATTTGAGTTTTTGCCGTCGCCTCAAAGCGTACTTGAAGAACTCATTCCAAAAGCGTTCAAAGCGAAATTGTTCAAGTGTTTTCTCGATTCAGCAGTAAGCGAACAAATTGCCCGAATGGTTGCAATGAAAGCGGCAACAGAAAACGCAGACAAAATGATCTCAATGCTAACAACAACCTACAACAGAGCAAGACAATCCCAAATCACCAGCGAAATCCTAGAAATCATAAGCGGTGCCGAAGCTCTGGAATAATTGATTTTTGGCAAAACCGGCGAAGTAAAAGAAGTCGTAACTATTCAGTCGATGGAATTTTTATCAACCACAGAGAACACAGAGTTCACAGAGATAAATTTTTTGAATACGAAATAAACGAAAATTTCATTTTCAACTCTTTCGTATATTTTCGC
>JAIRWK010000063.1 GCA_031268995.1 Planctomycetaceae bacterium | reverse complement strand
TTCGTTTTTCGTGGTTATACCGAAGCCGGTATGAGCGGTAGGCTGCGCCCTTGAACAACCGCTTCACGTTGTTGCGATTGCATATCCGGTTTCAGGAATTTTAAAACAGCTTGAGTATACTACGCAACAATCGAATCATAGTTTGAATTTTTCTCTATCTTTCATCAACATTATTTTCAGTGCTGTTGCCATATTCTTCCGAATCATCGCCGCTTGCAAGGTTCGCCTTATGATCAATCCCGCAATCTTCATCGTGATTCCGCATACGTTTGGTTTCGGTTTCAATATATCCTGCTTGACCGTTTTCATTATTACATTCGTTACATCCGATAACCTGCGTTTCATTTGATGCACATGATTCAACACCGCCGTACAATAACGAAAGCGTACCATCGTAATTCAAAAACAAACCAGTTTTTTGTTTTTGGTTATTTTTGTCTGCTTCGATAATGAGTTCAGAAAGCCGTTCCTTAATATTTCGGAATTCTACATCAGATAATTTGCCTTCGTCGTTCAATTCACGAAAATAATTAAGCTCTTTATCGCGGTTATGTTCCTGTTGTAACGAATTCGCACGAAATAGCCCCAACAAGTAAATAACAGATACCGTCCCAATCATTAAAATCGCGACATAAACTACAATTTGAATTATTGAATCAAAAAGGATAGTCGGCATGAAATTATCAGGTGTTATACCGAAGCCGGTATGGGCGGTATGCTTCGCCCTTGAGCAACCGTTTCACGTTGTTGCGCTTGCCCAACGCTTTGCGTTGCAGATTCATCGCAGCTTCGGGAATTTCAAAACAGCTTGAGTACAATGTTTATACGGAAACGGTGTTGGCGGTAGGCTTCGCCATTGAACAATCGTTTCACTTTTTTACGTTTGCGAATTTATTTTCGGGAATTTAAAAATAGCTTAAATATATTTGATACAACCGGAATGTTCGGCTTTTTGCAATTCCGACCAAAGAACTCTCAGCCTAAAAACGAATCAGTCCCGATAGGCTGAATTTATCCACGACAATTTGTACAAATTTGCTCCAATCTTAACCGCTGTTCAAACAGTTCGCAATTACATTCATTCCCCCCTATGAAAAATATTTTACCTTTTATATTTATTGTAATTTTAATTCTTTTGAATTTTATTGCATTGGGCAGTGGAGTTGCTTTTTCGCAAGTGGCGACGGTTGTTTATTCTAATGAGCGGTCATTTTCGCTTCCGTTTCAAGTTCTTAACAGCAACGGGGTTGATCGTGCGAGTGAGGTTGAATTACTTGTTTCAAAGGATCGCGGAGTTCGTTGGTATTCTGTTGGTCGCAAACCGGTTGATGTTAATTTCTTTTTATTTGAGGCGGATTCGGACGGCGAGTATTGGTTTTCTTTTAGGACAATTATGGTTTCAGGTGCGGTCAAACGGTCTGCAAATAATTCTCCGCAAATTCGCGTAATTATCGACACCTCCAATCTGACCACAACACAAAAACCAGACTCGGCAACTAACACATTACAAAAACCAAATTCACTTCACAATCATAACACCGCGCCCGCAAATATCAACACTCTTAAAGTTGCTAATGGAATTCTAATGCCGCCCAAACCGATTGTATTTGCGAAGGAGTTTGATAAGGTTGTGGACAAGAAAAAAGATCGAATTGAGTCAAATGCGGTACCGAATTTGCCAAACCAAATTGAACCCAAAACTCAACAATCAAATATTGCGGATTTAATTTTTTCCAGTGATATTGCAAACGGAGCGAAAACCAATAACGCCGAAAATATTGAATTGTCTCAAAAGGCGGGCAAGACGGAGCGGAGGGTTGAGTTATTGTTACAGTTAGCGGATGATTTTGGGGCGTTGTTTAAGAACGAGGTTGGAATTTGGGTTGGAGGCAACAAGGGTACGGACGTAGTTGTTGTGAAGGGCAATATTGAAGAAGTTGGAGCTGTTAGCGGCGAGGTGCTGGCGGACAATCGAGAAGCGGGCAAGCAGATTGAAGTCGTTCCAAATAATAACAATAATAATGTGCGAGAGACGGCGGCTATTGTCAAGTCGGCGGAGATTCCGCGAGCGGAGGTTGCGGAAGGGGCTGGTGCGGTTGCGAATAATTATGATTTGGGACGTAAGGTTGACAATGAATTGGGACAAGATAAAACTCAAGACAAAAAACTTGACCGTGAAGTTAGCAAGATACGAATTACCGGTGTTACGAAAAATATTGCGAGCAATCCGTCTCAAGTTATAGTCAAATGGGGCGGCGAGAATTTAGTTCGATCTGGTGTGTTGGCGGATGTGATGCGAGGCGAGACGGCGGCGGGACCATGGCAACCGATAGCGATTGGTCTTCCGAACAATGGCGAATATTGGTGGTACATTTCGTCGGAGGACAAGAAGCCGTTTTATCTAATGATTAGAACACGCAATTCGTTTGATATCATTTGCGAAACCATATCGAAATCTGCAATTACCGTCGGTGAATAGCTACAAGTATACTGAAGCTATACTGAAGCTACTTTAAAATTCCTGAAGCTGAATACGCAAGCGCAACAACGTGAAGCGGTTGTTCGGGGGCGAAGCCTATCGCCTTACCGGCTACGGTATACTTTAAAATTCCTGAAGCTGAACACGCAAGCGCAACAACGTGAAGCGGTTGTTCGTGGGCGAAGCCTACCGCCCATACCGGCATCGGTATAACCGATAAAAATTTTTTATACTCAAGCTGTTTTAAAATTCCTGAAGCTGGACATGTAAGCGTAACAACGTGAAGCGGTTGTTCAAAGGCGAAGCCTATCGCCTTACCGGCGACGGTATAACACGAAGGCACGAAAAGTACAAAAAACACGAAAAGGATTATTGAAAAAATTTTTTTGTGCCTTTTATGCTTTTCGTGGTCTCGGCAAATTCTTTGTCTCTTTTGTCCTTTGTGTCCCTCTCTTGAAAATATTGTACAAAAAGATACGATAAGTCCTCTTTTGTATCTTTTGCGGTAAATGAAATTTGCGTAAATGGTTCTCAAACGATAGAACAATGCCGGTTTCGGTATAACTTTAAGAAAGGAAAAAAATGATCATGTTTAGAAAAATTACTTTCGTTCAATTTGTAATTTTCGCGGTGATTTTCTCTACAACTGACAGAGCAAACGCCGAACAGAAATATCCGCTTGTCGTCAAAATACTCAACTCTGATGGTCGCGCATTTCAAGACCAAAGTAACGGTGTTGTTCTTTACGCGCAACTTTGGCAAAAAATCGCTCACGATTCCGCTGTTCAAGGGACGTATAGAAATCCGGTTGTTCATTCGTCGGACGGTTCTGTTTACGGTTCTGTTTGGCGGCAAATCAGTTCTTTCAGCATTTATCCGCAAAATTCTACAGTTTCCGATTGGATACTCAATCATGAAGTTGCTGTTGGCGAGTACCGTGTTACTTTTACTGTGTGGAAACGTTCGCCGCAACAAGTCGCTGATGATTCGATAAAAATTATTGGTCGGGGGGACAGTGAGCCTATTTTTTTTGACGATTCGAAGGCGAGCAAAGAATTAGAAGTCCGTGCCGATACCGGATCGAAAGTTCAGATACGAACAAAATTTTTGCCCGACCCCAATGAAGAATCCAAAAAAGATGACAAAAATTCCACGCCCCAAAAAATAACGGAAGCAAACGCGATCAAAATGCGTATTTTTAATAGACTTGTTTAAGAACTTTAAAGATGCTATAATAGAGGTCATGGAAACTAAAAATAAGACGGGCGATGCCCAAACGGTTCTTTTTAAACGGTTACACGGTGTAAGCCCCGACAC
>JAIRWK010000389.1 GCA_031268995.1 Planctomycetaceae bacterium | reverse complement strand
GCATGGCATATACTTACCGGGGACACTGCTGTAACCGACATTCACTAAGAATGACCTTAATTTGTGGTATTATAAACTATGATAGAATAGTTTAGGGTGTTATTAAACAAGTCTATTATCAAAAGTATTGCGAAATGACAAAAATGTGCTGGATCTACGTTAAAATTTATAAAACGTGATATGGAATCGCAACAATGTGAAGCGGTTGTTTAGGGGTGTTTCACTATAGTCAATATCGGCTTCAGTGTGTTACTGTAAATCCGTAGGCTGGTTGGTATGCGTTGAGTGTCAATTATATTTACGGCAATGAAAAGCAATACCGTTATTTTCTCAATTTTGGACCTGTTGCGATGGCGGGCTATTCGATTTATATTTACCATATTACACCTGAAGAAATTGATTTGATAGAGTTCAGAAAAAAGAATTTGATCGAAAAAAAGGAGTAACCAACCTAAATGGTGTGTATATTACCAGACACGTATAAACCCCCAAAAAACCGTGTTTATGCTCAAGTTGTTTTCAAATTTCCAAAACTGATTACGTAATCACAACATCGCGAAGTGGTTGCTCATGTGTTAAACCTACAGCCTATATCAGCTTCGGTACGGAAAAAAATGTCAAGAAATCAAATATTTTTGGAGGTTTTTCGTAAATTGACTATATGCTTGTTCCCCCACTTGACGGAGTAATTGGCGAGAAGTACACTCTATATTCGGCGTTTCGATTCACGCATAGGAGGCTTGCGATTCCGGTTGTGTGTGATAGATGAAATAGATTTGTTTGAGTTTAGTTTTGTGCGTTTTTTTGCAAGTCAGCCTCTCTCGAGCATCCCCTGATTGACAGAATAATGATCGCGAGTACAATTCGCGTCTGGTTCTTTGGCTTGTCGTCTGGCGACTTGTGATTTGTCCTCGCGAGTGGGGTAGGGTGTTCAGAATGGGGATTTTCTCGTTGTGAAAACGAGGTTATAAATAAATTGTAATATGCTTTTGTAATATGCTTGTTGTCAAATAATTACAACAAATAACTTTCAAAAATGTGTGTTATACTAAGGTTATTTTAAAATTTATGGAGCTGAACATGAAATCGCAACAACTTGAAACAGTCGTTTTTAAGTTAAATCTACCGCCTGTATCGGCTCCAGTACTAAAGCGGTTTTTAGCACGTATTTTGAAAATAATTTATTTGTAAATCTATTATAATAAGCATATTATGAATTATTTCCAGTTTCGTTTTTGCGACCGAAAAAGTCGCATTTTGAACACCCTACCATACCGGTCTCGGTATAAATTCGGTATAAATATAGTCGCAAAACATAAGTTGCTGGTATTGAAGCAATTGCGGATTTGGCTATTAAATTTGCAACGAATTAATGGCAGAATTAAACTCCTTTAATATAAATATTTTTAGGCTACTGAATGGTTACGTTTTGGCAATATTAGACATATCTAATTTATTATATTTGCCTTTTGCGTTTTTTAAAGATTGCCTCCCCTAAAAGTGAAATGATCACTAATAAATTGTATTCATGTGTCAAATAACTGCGATAACGATCTACATTGGTAAAAGTTTTGTCATTTTAGAGTATGCCTGTTTGCGTATAGGGCGGTTTGTTAGCGCGGGTTTGTGTGCTCTGCGAAATATGATTATCTTGTCCGTGGTTGTTCTCTTGTTTTTTTCGCTCTTTGGTTGCTCGTCGTGCTATGAAGGTAACTCCCCTGCAAGACGGGCTAAGTGTGGGGAAAAAGTTTCGCCGCAAATCGCCATTAGGGAATTTCCAATTCAGATTGGAACTATAGGTGGTCTTGAGGATACTGTGATGGAGAAACACATATTTGTTGCTCTTTCGGCATCGCTTCCGTTGTGGCATCCTCCGAGTGTTCCTTCACTAGTCCACGAGCTTAAACTTTGGGGAAAAAATTGCCATTTCACGAGAGAAATGGTTGGTGGTGAGGGACGTGATGGTCAATTGATGCTAAAAACGCTTTTAAGTGATAAGCTTTGTTCGGAGCACACCGTGGTCCTTGGTGGTGGTAAGGGGGGGGTCTATTTGGTTGACTCACCATACGGCATACATCCGATTCAGTCAGGCTCCTACGATGCTGTCGAATATCGTGCGGAAACGCACTTTGGCAAGTTAACGATGCTAATGGCACTTTCTGATGTTCCGATCTCGACTCCAGCAACGACATCTTCGGGACGGGGTGGGACAATTGCAGACATTTTGCATGATACGATCATGAACTTTGATTGGGACAAGGAATTGGAATTTGTGGGGTGCTCGCTCACGCTTTGGTTGCCACCGGAAAAGTCATGGACAAATCAGTTTGATGATAGGTTTACGTTCGATGAGTTAATGGATCGGCTGTTGACTATCCCATTAGGTAAAGGCACTTGCGGAGGGTGTCATGTACCGTACACTGTTGTTACTTTGTTGCGGGTTAACGAACAGTGTCCCATTTTGACTTATAAGACCCAACGTAGTGCGAAAATGTGGCTGAGAAACGTTGTGTGCTTGCTCGAGAAAAATCAGCTTTCCGATGGTAGTTGGTCGCGAGACTGGGGCAATACTGGGCAACAGGATACCCTATATGGTGACGATTTACTGGACAAAATTACGATAGTTGGTCATCATCTGGAGTGGCAGGCGGTTGCGCCCGTAGATTGCCGGTTGTCACGGGAGTGCATTAAGAGGGCGGTGATTGCGGTAAACAGGCAGATAGAACAGTTGCCCGTGCCCAGACATCGTTCGTTCAAAACTATTCTACCGTGTAGTCATGTTGCAAAGGCAATGTGTATGTTGTATGGTTGTGATCCCTTTACTTTTTGGCTTTCACAACACGAAAATTTGAACCTTTTTCAATAGGAGAATTGAGATGAGATTAGTTTTAGTTTCAGTTTCGATGATGTTAATTGCTTGTGGCATTTGCGTCGTCGGATACGATTTTAGGGGCGTGCCTGTTGGTGCGCATGAATCAGCTTCCCTAACCGCTGGTTGCAGTCAAAACAGAGGTGGTGGAATGGTCACGCACAGGGTGTGTACCAGCTGCGGTGGATCTAGGTCCGAACCTGTAGTTGAAAGGGCTGCGATGAATGGCAAAGATTCAGAGGACAGGAAATGCAAAACGGGTAGTACCTGCACCTTTGAGAAACTTTCAAGTGATGGTTGTCATGGTATGGGAATTGAGTAATGTTTTCCGAGTGATCGTCAACGCATGGGCATTATCGCCTGGTAATCGGTTGTGTTTTATTGGAGGTTGTCGTAGTGTGTGCGTTTTTTGGGTTGTGTGCGAAATTTATTGATAGTTATGTTGTAACCTCTAAAAATAACGGCTTTCACAAAACGCAACCATAAATTTATGACACGACCTTTTTGGGGGGAGGTGCCGTCGGTCTCGTGTTGGATGGGGTGGAGTTATTTTGGGGTAGTTACGAGCAGTTCTGGTAGAATAGGGAATTTCAAAAAAACTGTTTGCGACTGTGCCGATTTGTCTTCCCCCCCTCCCCTCCATGTGTATCTGCACCTCTTTGGGCAATGCTTTTAATGCGTATTTAATTTGTTTTTTACAAGTCAGTTGTGGCAATTTTTGTTTCGAATATTCATTTGTCACAGAAAGGATTTCGCATTTTTCGAATTTAATTTTGTTCATTTATCATATGACGGTCTACGTGATTCGGCAAACGTTGTAAAAATGGGGGAGATTGCGAGTTTTGGTGTTAAAATAGGCGGTTTGATAGGGCTAAATTACACTTTGAAAGTGCTGGGTGTTCTATGGTTAAAGAGTCAAACATAGCTTAAGGAGACATGTACAGTGTCTTGTTTTCCTGGGAATTCATTTTTCGGTGAATATGTGGGTCGCTTGTTGTAATGTTATGTGTAAAAGCTGCGGGTTCGTGTGTTTAAAATATAGTTTTGTGGGAGGGTTAATGTCGTGATTAATTTTAGGATTGGTGTAACTTCTAACGTCCGTTTTACGTGTATGTTTTGGGGTGTTTGTTTAACCCTTGTCATTTTATCTTGTGGCATGATATACGCCGCTGTAACTACTCCGACAATGGGGGATTTGGTTCAGAAAAGTCAAATGGCTTCCCTCGCGATTGTCGGAGATTTAGACTCGTTTTCCATTGCAGTTGTTACATTGAAAATCGAACCCCTTGTCGACGAAGAACCAAGCATCGATTACCAAATCAGAACGGTACTTTCTCGCCAAAAGAAGCAATGGTTGGCTCGAACAGAAATTTTTAATCCTTCTAGTTCGCACCCTCAAAAGATAGTTCCGTATTTTGAGTTGTTTCTTGCCCAAAATGGGCAGGTGTTGCAATGGACCTCGGATAATTCAACTTGCCAGATTCGTCCATTTTCGGACAGTAACATCTACCTCTATTGGGACTATATTCGGTATTTGGGTTTCAATGTTTACAAGCCTATTGCTGAGTCAAATGGTGTTTCTTACAAGGATATTTGTCTTGAGGCAAAGAGTAATCCGGTTTGGGCAATGTTAAACGACTTGTTTGTTGATGAGACGTTGAATATAAATGCAGAGCGATACAAGGTTCATACGGTGCAGGAAAAAATCGACGGTTTTGATTGTTGGGTCGTCGAGTGGTTTGGTATGGACAAAATGTGGGTTGATGTTGCGCATGGCTTCGCTGTGCGTAAGAGAATAGTTCATTTTTCGCCTGGTGGTCACATTAGACAAGTTGTATTCAACAAAGACTATAGGCAAATTAAACCAGGTGTATGGTTGCCCTACTCTCAGGTAGTGGAAGAGTTCGCCGATCCCGAATATAAACCACGTTCACTTTGGGGGCAACCTATTAGGCGTGTTTATTATGTAGTTGAGAAGATTGACATGGATTACACTAGCGTGTCAAATTTTTTTAGTATTACAGTTCCAGCTGGGACGTATGTAATTGATAGTGTTAGAAAAATGGATTTTATTGTTTCAAACAATGATACCGATCCTTTTGCAGAGCCTATTGGGTTAGCGACATCTAGTCTCGCTTTCCGTATGTATCGTGCAATTATCATCATTGTTTTAAATGTCGTTTTACTTTTTTTGATATGGCTCTCTATTTTAAAATCGAGATCAAGAAGATAGTTTTTGCACTGCAGGTGACTTGTTATGTTTTGCTTTTGGGGTGCTATCATGCATTAAGGTGTGTGTTCTATTTGTTTATGGCAATTAGTACTCCGATTTATAGTTATAACCGAGCATTAGTAGGTGCTTTCTTTTTTCTCATTATTCCGTATGGAGTCGCATCCGATATTGTTTGTAAAAGTGAATGGGATATTGCTCCGAAGTGGAGAGAACGCGGTGATTGTGCTGTTAACTCACTTTTTATGTTGCTTAAAATTGAAGGAAAAAATGTGAGATTGGAGGATTTGAAGAATAGCATTGAAATCGATCCCGATTATGGTAGCTCTTTTAATGCCCTAAAGGATGTTGCTATGTTATATGGGCTGGAGTTGGAGATTCGATTTGTAAAGCCTAATGATTTATCGCGTCTCAAGGGACCCTATATCATTCATGGTACAACGAGTCACGAAAAAAACATAGGGCATTGTTTAGTGGTTATTGGCTATGACAAATCACTAAGGAATTTCACCATTATTGACCCCATATTAGGAAAATATGAGTCCAAAAGAGAAGCGGTTGTCAAACAGGGATTTAGTGGTTATGTTTTGATACCACGTTTTTCGTCAGCTCGATTTTGGGACAGGTTGGCTGGGTTTTCGTTCATCTTCACAGGTTTAATTTTGCTTGGAATGCTTTTGCATTATGTTCGTATTTATGATCGTTTACGACAGGTGATGGTGTTGCTTTCCAAAAGAAAATAACACCGTTTCCTTATTTTAATGGTTGTTTTCACTAGCGTCCCATCATAAGTCGAATAATGTTAGTTGTTTATGAATTATGGTTTTATTGTTTTTGTAATTTTTTTGGTTTAGTGCTTGAAATATAGGTGTTTTTTCGAATTGTAACAGGCTCAAAATCTGTAAAATTTGGTGTAGCGATTGTGGCAAATTTAGTTCCTTTTTCAAAATTGTGATAATCAGGTACACACAAATTGCGATCCAAATTTGCGATTTGACGGCATTTTCACTTGTACCGTAAAATACTTTTATTCGTAAATGTTGCTTAATCAACTTAAAAAACAACTCCACCCTCCAACGCGATTTGTATAAGTCCGCAATAGTTTTTGCCGGTAACATCATATTGTTTGTCAAAAATACGAATCGTTTTTTGCGTTCCGCGTCGTAATATCGAATACGCCGGAATTGTTCAGGATAATTTGTACTACGGAGTGAATTCGTCAATACGACGATTTGATCACATTGAACACCGGTGGTTTTATCAACTTTTTTTGAGTATTGCCGTTTTAGTTTTGAGTTTCGTTTTGCTCTTGTATACTCAGGCTACTTTAGAATTCCATAAAGCTGAATACGCAAGCGCAACAACGTGAAGCGGTTGTTCAAGGGCGAAGCATATCGCCATACCGGCTTCGGTATAACAAAAAACGATTGTCGAATGGCAAACGAACGTAATATCACCTTCGGCAATATTACCATCCCCACAAAATTTCAAGAGACACTACTAAACGAAATCAAAAACATCAAAGTACCCAAAACTACTAAATAACCACTCCGTAGCCAGAACAAAACAACCCATATTTTTACAACTTGGCTGGATATAATAAATTAACAAAAACTAGTACGGGAACTTCGGTTTAATCTTGAAAGTTGGTGTAAATCACATCCAGAAGCGGCTGATATTAGGATCGCTTATAATGGAAGTTACTCGCTAGGTAACTATTCAGTAGCCTAAAAAGATTTATACTAAAGGAGTTAAATCCTATTACCGATTTGTTGTAAATTTAACGATCAAATCCATAATTGCTTAAATATTAGCAGCTTAGGTTTT
>JAIRWK010000388.1 GCA_031268995.1 Planctomycetaceae bacterium | reverse complement strand
GCATGGCATATCCTTACCGGGGACACTGCTGTAACCGACATTCACTAAGAATGACCTTAATTTGTGGTATTATAAACTATGATAGAATAGTTTAGGGTGTTATTAAACAAGTCTAATAAACTTTTCGTACCTTTCGTCTTTTTCGTGATGAATAAAGAGAACTTCCAAAAACCGTTTTTTTGTGAGCAGCGAAATTGAAATTTAGCGGATAAATATTCACCCGCTAAATTCAATGTTGCCGTTCACAAAATTTAGGTTTGGGGAAGTTTCCATAAGGGACAGATGTTTGGGGATCGAGGTTTTTGACTCTTTCGGCAATAAATATTTCCGCCTCTTTTATCCTTTCTGTCCTTGCCGTCCCTCGTGTCTCTTTTGTCTCTTTCTGGTTAAGAGCCTTAAATTTCTTTGTGTTGATCCTCTAAATAAAAATTAAAAGAAATTTTGGGCGTTTTTGTAGATAATCTATGTCGAATGTATCGATAATAACCAATATTGTTGTTTATAGAGATATTCCGTATTTGACGGCAATGCCTACTCAAGCTATGCCCAAACCGGTATGGGCGGTAGGCTTCGCCATTGAACAACCGCTTCACGTTGTTGCGATTGCATAACACTTTGCGTTACAGGTTTACAGCGGCTTCGTGAATTTTAAAGTAGCTTGAGTATATTTATACCGATTATGCTACGAGTTTCGGTGATTCGAAGGATGAAGCGCGTTTTCCAATAATTGAGCGGGCAACGGTTACCGGAATCTCAAGAGCGGACAGTTTAAAGCCTTCGGGTAGAAATCTCAAAGCGTAAAACCGCGTAAACTATGAAAAATACAGCAACACGGTACAACCAAATTTCAAATCGACTCGAATGTGACAATAAACAGTTGCCGATCTTCGGTTTGCGGGAGAGTTGCGCTTTGAAATTGGTTACGCTTGTTTTGCTGGTCTGGTCAATCCTTTTTGCACTGCCTCAAAAAGAAACCTTCGCACAAAGTAACCAAAGAGACATAAGCTACGGCGGCGAAGTAGTTATGTCTCTTCTGTTCTCCAACGACGTTAACGCCGGTGAGCAACAGGCTATCGTTGATGCCGCAACATATTGGATCAGCGTTATCAAGCCTACGCCAACAAGCCCAACAGTAGGTCCCGCAATATTTGTTGTTTCTAAGGAGGCTGATCTTGAGCAGAATGCCGCTGCGGTTTCGCTTAATAATCCGGTTGCCAGTCAAAATGGTACAGTTTCCGGTGTGCAATCTATTCTTGCTGATCGGTTTTACATCAACCCATACACGGATGACGACATAACTGCGCACGCCCAAATTTTAATCGGGACAGGTTGGGTAACATCGGATGAGAAATCGCAATCAGGGTCTGTTGATAATAATTTATTGCCCGTAATAATTCACGAACTAGGGCATACTCTCGGAATGTCCTCAAGTCTTGCCGAAACAGCCGTCGGAAACGGAAAATGGGGATTTGGTTCGTTGACACGTTGGGATACTCTTTTGCGGGACAATAACGGTAACAAGGCATCCGCTCAAGGATTTATTGGTCACGGCAGCACAACAAGTGTTTTTGAACTTGGCGATCCAGACGCGGAGAAAAATCCTAGTCATCCGACGTTTTTTGGTACGGAGGCGATGAAAGTTTTTTACGACGGCAATCAGACATTGATTAACGCGGCGGGCAAAAAGGGCGGAGTACCGGTTACGGGTTATGTTGGAGTTTCGGCGGTTGAAGATGATGGCGGTGAAGGTGAAGAAGGCGAAGAAACTACAACAACAGCTTCGACGGCAAATTGGGAAATTGACGGCGGCGGTTCGCTTTCGCATTTGGATACTTGGAATACGCTTTTGAGTTGGCAGGAGTTTAGGAATTTTCAGGGTTTGATTGAAGTTGAGATGGCGGTGTTCAAGGATCTCGGTTACACCAATATTGAAACCCGCGATTTCTTCGGGCAATCTTTTTACCTAAACGGGGACGGCACTCACGGCACGCTTTCCACACAACAAATCGCCAATAGAGGTTTCGGCAAATGGAACACCAACGCTTACGATACTTCGACGGCGAATGATGGAATGTTTGGAATCGGTTTACATTTGTTCGGCAGCAATCTGAATATTTTGCAACAAGGAACGATAAATACCATCGGTGCGGGAAGTGCGGGTATTCGCGTTGACGGAGTCGGCAACTTCCTAACAACCGATGCGGATTCGTCAAAAATTAGAATTGCGTCGGACAATGGGATTGGCTTATTGGTAGCGTTTGGCAAGGAACATGTTGTGGTTCATCGCGGTTCGATTTGGGCTTATGCTAATTCTTATGTTGAAGGGTCGTCGCCTCTTGCAATCGAGAACGGGATCGCTGCAAGTTTC
Organism: Planctomycetaceae bacterium; assembly: GCA_031268995.1. Taxonomy (GTDB): domain Bacteria; phylum Planctomycetota; class Planctomycetia; order Pirellulales; family Thermoguttaceae; genus WRKP01. The sequence goes on along the minus strand of JAIRWK010000388.1, from coordinate 3,898 downwards.
GATTTCGGCAAGCAGTTAGCTGTCAGTGATGAAGATATTGCTAATGGCGGTATGACGAGTTATTTGCGGTCATATTATTATGATCCGGACACACGCGAGTTATTATCTGCGACGAATGGTCCTCTTGTTCGCCGGTTTGATGTAACGGGCGAGTTATATGGTTCGCGTGCGTCAATATATATTGGCAAGACTGCGCATGTTGACCAAATAAATATTATGCGCAATGCAAAGATTGCCGGAAATATAATGTCGTATTACACGAGCGGCAATCGTGGGACTTCGTTGACGTTTGGGCTTTTGCCGGACGCGAGCGGGCAAGCTCAATCCGCCGCCGATACGGGTTTCAATTTCGTTTTGTCGGATCACATCAATTACGACACAAGTCTTCTTGTACCGACGGGCGGATATTTTGATATTTCGGTTGTGGGCGGTGTAACGAATTTTAGCAGTGTTCGTGTTCATTCGCGGACTTTTAATATCGGCAAGGACGCGACTTTATTATTGGGCAAATCTTCTTCGCTGATGAGTCTTCCTTACTCTCGTGTTTCTTCGTCGAATTCTATTTCAAACGATGGAGTGCTTGCGGGGAGTGGAGAGATACGGATTGGTTTGTGGGATTTTGATGGGTTGAATGAGGAGGATTCCAGTGAATTTACGGAGGCGGATGTTGGGTGGTCGAACAGGAAGATTGCGTTTTGGCGTTATAGTATTCCGGGTAAAGTTGGGATTGAGGAGTTATATTTTTCGTCGTCGGACAGGTTAATCAATCGCGGTGTGATTTCACCGGGTGTTGTTGGTGATGTTGCGGGCGATGGCAACACGGGGCAATTTACGGTTGGGCAAATTGATATTCATGGCGGATTGGTTTTCACGGACGGCAGCACTTACGATCTCACGTTTGGCAGTATTCCTAAAGATCAATCGATTGCTCAATGGGCGATAGATAATGATGCGATTTGGGTTGATGGTGCAACGACGATGCGTGGGAAGTTGCGGGTATTTTTCACGGACAATTTTACGAAGGATTTGCAAGAATTACGCGAGAGTGAGAATGATGATCCGATTACGTATCAAATTATTCGTTCCACTTCGTTTACGGATTCAAAATTGCACAAGTTCTCGGAGTTTGAGGTTGGCGGCGGCAGCGGTGATGTGAAGATTAGCGGTGTTTATGTCAATCCGTTTGACAGTACTGTTGCGCAAATTACATTGTTCCCCAACCCGCATTATTTCGAGGAAAAAGGCGATACGTGGAACACGCGAAGTGTTGGGCGTGCGATTGACAATGTAACTTGGGAGTTACCGGAAATTGCGTTTTCGCTTCTGGGAGCAAAAGACGATCCGGCAACAATGCACGATGTATTGCACCAAATCGCAACCGATGTCCGCGCGAATTCAATTATGGCGGGCGTGTTGAATCCGAGTCGTTTTTTGTTTCCGCGAATTGGTTGGGGCAATGGTCAAATGGCTTCGGGTGAGCGTGGGCGTATTGATTGGCGGATAAACCGTGAGCGTTCGGTTTTGAATCAGTTTAGCGAATTTCGCGGGCAAGTTCCGCAACAATTGCGCAACGGCAGCGTTTGGTTTGATTATATTGGTCAATCGATTGCTTCGCCTTCGGATGGCAATTCGAGTTCTTATCGTACACATTTGAATGGCGGGATTCTTGGCGGCGAGTGGAATTTGACGCAGCATTCCGCGTTGGGGTTAGTTCTAGGTTACGGAAACGGCGCAACAAATAGCGGACGAAATAAAGTGCGGGTAAATGATTATTTTGCGGGAATGTATTTTGTTGCGACTCCGTACAATCAATATGAATTTAAGGCGTATGTTGGGTTGGGTCGGCAAGAGTACACTTTGAATCACACCATTTACAACAACACGCTCAAAGACAGCAACACCGGTCAAATTATCGGAATTTTTGACAACTACTACGGCAGAACGGACGGGACAACTATAAGCATGAGTTATGAGCTGACACGTCCGATAATGATAACGGAACGGTTTATTTTGCGACCGACGTTCGGAGTGGATTCGCAGCACGCTTGGCAAAGCGGATTTACTGAGGAGGCTTTGTCAACGACGAGCAATGGTCTTTATACGCTTTCGTTTGACAGTATGTATCTGAATCATAATATGCTTCGTGTGGGGTTGAATTCGGAGTCAATTAGCGAGCGCGGCAGTTTGTGGCTGCGTGGTTTTTACAATCTGAATTTTGGCGGCAGTGCTTTTCCGACATCAAGGGTAAGGTTCACTCAAGGCGGCGGCAAATTTGACATCAGGGGAGCTGATATTGGTTGGGACGCGGTCAATTTTGGTGTGGGTTTTCATCTTTGGATGAATGTTGATCATTCCGCGTCGTTCATTTTCGATTTCAACACCGACCTCTTCATCGGAAACAGCGGCGCGAGCTCGCATGGTTTAAGAGTAGGAATTATGCACAATTTCTAAAAGGCGGTTTCAAAAAACAACTGTATACTGAAGCTACTTTAAAATTCCTGAAGCTGAACCCGCAATCGTAACAACGTGAAGCGGTTGTTCAAGGGCGAAGCCTATCGCCCTACCGGCTGCGGTATAACGGAAGTGTTCCGTTTTCGATTGCGGCTGAGGTTATTTTGTTATATCGAAGCCGATCACACTACCGGCTGCGGTTTCCTTTAACGTTTCTGTAATTTCATGACCAATTCTTTACGTGATCGGTTGGATGATTTTCGTGGTGATTTTAGGTTGATGGAGGGCGAGATTAGTCGTTTTCTTGTTGGTCAATCTGTTGTGATTCGTGATGTTTTGGTTGCGATGATTTCTGGCGGGCATGTTTTGTTGGAGGGAGTGCCGGGGTTAGGCAAGACGTTGCTTGTTAGGACGTTATCCAATATTGTCGGCGGCGAGTTCTCGCGGATACAATTTACGCCGGATTTGATGCCGGCGGATCTGACGGGAACGAATATAATGAGCAGGTCGGTTGACGGCAGCAGTCATTTTGAGTTCCAACGCGGCGCGGTGTTTTGCAATCTATTATTAGCCGACGAAATTAACAGGGCAACACCAAAAACGCAAGCCGCTTTGCTGGAAGCAATGCAAGAACAGTCCGTGACAGCCGGCGGAGTTACGTACAAGTTGCCCGATCTTTTTTTCGTGCTGGCAACACAGAACCCGATTGAGATGGAGGGGACCTATCTATTGCCGGAGGCGCAATTGGACAGGTTCTTTAGCAAAATAATTTTCCCTTTTCCGAGTTTGGACGAGTTAGTTCAGATAATTGACAGGACGACAACGACGGAGAGTCTAAAAGTTGAGGCAACGATTCCGATTTCGCGAATTATTGAGATGGGTCAACTTGCGAGAGAGGTAACTGTTGCGGACGAGGTCAAACGTTTTGCGGCGGAGCTTGTAATGCGGACGCATCCGAACCTAGCCGATTCGGAATTGAAGTCAAAACATTCGGCATCGGAAAAACTGGTTGACAAATACGTACGTTACGGAGCAAGCCCGCGAGGCGCGCAAGCATTGATGTTAGGGGCAAAGGTGTTGGCGATTTTGGACGGACGGGTCAATGTTGCAAGAGAAGACCTAATCGCAATGATGCCGACGGTATTACGACACAGAATAATCCTAACCTTCGAAGGCGAAGCAGAAAATATCACAACCGACGAAATCATCGAAACAATAATTCTATACCGTAGCCGGTAGGGCGATAGACCATAGGTATTAAGTTAAGGGTTTAATTTTTTTATTTTTTGGGGAGTTGTGTTTATTTTTTTGTTGAAATTTTGTTTTTCTTTTGTAACTATTCAGTCGTTTAGTGGGGATTTATTTGGTTTGTCGAATACGTTTTTTATGACGTTTGTAACATTTTTTGCTTGTTTGCATGCGGAGTTCAAGACGGAGGCGATTCTGG
>JAIRWK010000342.1 GCA_031268995.1 Planctomycetaceae bacterium | reverse complement strand
GATCTGGTCGATCCCAAATACTCGTCCGAGAACACAACACCGGAAGAAATTGAGATCACATCAGCTAAGAATGAAAAAACGATTGACGTTGGGCAAGCGGTAAAAATCGGCGTGAAATAATACGAAACATTCACGCAATACAGCACGCAGACAACGCAGATTATTTAAAGATATTCGCAGATAGGATTTTATTTTCTGATCTTGCGAATATCTTTCTCCAATCCGCGTCGTCTGCGTGCTGATTTTTTTAATGCGCATCCGGTCGATTTTCAGTCGATAGAAATCAACCGAATTCGAATAAAATTAATTTTTAAAATTCTCTACGGTATTTTTATGGGTTGTAGATTGGTACTTCGACGCGTGGTTGTGGGTTATTTGGTATTGGGGCAGTGTAGTGTGTTGTGGTGTTTTGATTTTGCGGTTGTATTGGGTTATCGGCGTTTACTTGTACTTGATCTTGGACTTCAAGTTTCCAACCGCGTGGAACGTCGGGATGAAAAAAGACATCAAGTTTAGCAAATCTACCATTGATTCTTGGATTTTGCAGCGTGTATGTTGTGTATGATTTCTCGTTTGAATCAATCCGTTTCAACGCCATCGCGTTCATTGTCCTTTTGTCCAGACGAATTTCTATTTTGGCAAATTCCCGTTGGTCTTCCGTCGTGAGTGGAACAGCCCACAGCCAAATTTCCTTCTCTCGGTAATCCGGATTCGTAACAATCTTCATGCTGAACCGTTTCTTCATGTCAGCCGCTTTCGCCCCAAAAATCAACGGAAAAGGTCCATTTGCGATTGTGTGGTTCATTACTTCGGGCGACATCTTGTATTGTACAACCTTTTTTGCCGGAAAGTCGTAAAAGAAAAATGATTGCCCGTCAATAATCGTCTTTTCCGCAGCAACATTCGGCGTTACTTCAGGATCAACATATCTAACACGTTCTTTTTGTACCCATTCGCCCTCAACATAATAAACAAATTTCCTAGGCGCAACGTATTTAAAACTCCCGAACATAATTTTCAACGGCTTCAATTGTGGTTCACTGCTGGTTATTTGCGGCGACGACGGGTTCGTCGGATCGTAAAAGAACGAGTTAAACTCGACCTCGTAATGCTTCACCGTCTCGCTGTACCTTTCCCACCGCAACAAAAAATCATCAAGTTCTCTTTGCTCTTCTGGCTTCAGTATAAACGGATGAACACGTACCAGCGGAACAGAACGACCGGCATGAGCAAGATTGCCCGTATGTGCCGTACTTGCCACGCCCGTATCGGCGGTGCGATCAACATTTGCAATAGGTATACCGGAAGCATCCGCAACACGAATTACATTGCCTTGACCATCCACCACAACGCGATTACCGTTACCATTTCCATTTGGCGAGTAGAGACCTGTCCGCGGTTGGGATTGTGCTGGGGAGGTTGTGGGAGTCAGTGGCGTTGGTGTTGCGGGAGCAAGATTGGTCGGGAAGGGTGAATTGAATCCTTGATTTGGCGGGGTTGGGTAAGTCGGTGCGGGTTGGTATGTCAATGTACCGTTTGTCGTGATACTTCTAGGCGGATTTTGCATTGGCGGCGTTTGCAACGTTCTACCGTTTGTGGGTTGTGTGGTGTTGGGAGTTGCGGGCGAACGCGGTTGTAGAGGGGGTTCGCCTGTGGGTTGGTAAGGCGGCTGGTACGGTGATGGTTGTTGGGCAAAATCACTTGAAATAAACAATAACACAAAACCAATAAAGGTCGTAATCGTAAATGTAACTTTCATTTCTTTTTTAAATAGTAAATTGTTATACCGTAGCCGGTAGGGCGATAGGCTTCGCCCTTGAACAACCGCTTCACGTTGTTGCGCTTCCGTAATCAGCTCCATGAATTTTAAAGTATATACCGAAGCCGGTACGGGCAAAATATTCCCCTCATGTCAACCTGATATACCGTAGCCGGTATGGGCGATAGGCTTCGCCCTTGAACAACCGCTTCACGTTGTTACGCTTGCCTAACGCTCTGCGTTGCAGGCTTACCGCAGCTTCAGGAATTTTAAAACAGCTTCAGTATTTTATTGACAACAACGCGAATATTACAAATTTTGCCCAAAGAAGTAAAGAGGAATTTTTCCCGAAATTCAAAAAAATAATTGTGATTGCCCAAAAATAATTTTCCCAAAAGCAAAAAAGTGGTGAGTGGTGAGTGTCTAGGGGAAACGTGTAAAATACAGGACACGTGATGGTATATACTGGAGCTACTTTAAAATTCCTGAAGCTGCGGTAAACCTGCAACGCAGAGCGTTAGGCAAGCGTAACAACGTGAAGCGGTTGCTCAGGGGCGAAGCCTATCGCCTTACCGGCTACGGTATAAACAACTCACGAAACAGTTATACTCAAGCTGTTTTAAAATTCCTGAAGCTGAACACGCAAGCGCAACAACGTGAAGCGGTTGTTCGAGGGCGAAGCCTATCGCCCTACCGGCTACGGTATATTCAAGAACAAAACCTATCATTCATATCGGTTATGATATATTTTCTTGGGAAAATTTACGATTATTTTTGCTTTTTCAAAATTATGACCTAGAATCATTTGTCGGTTCGTTTACGTCCGCAGGTATACCGTAGCCGGTATGGGCGGTGAACAACCGCTTCACGTTGTTACGCTTGCCTAACGCTCTGCGTTGCAGGTTTACCGCAACTTCAGGAATTTTAAAGTAGCTTGAGTATAAACACCGCGAAGGCGAAGAAGGATATTTAAAAACCTTTGTGCGACTTTGTAGCCTTTGCGGTAAAAAGTAATATGAGAGGAAAATGAATATGAGGTTATTGAGTTTTTTTTGTTTTATTTTATTGGTGATGTTTTTACCTTTATTTTGTTTTGGTCAAGAGACACTTTATCCGCGTCGTCCGCAGTTTCAGAAATTTGATTCTACGGGTGAGTTTGGTTTTCATGCGGGTATTCATTCGGGTTCGTGGACATTGCAACGTCAGCAGATACTTGAGGCGGAGAGCAAAGACCCGCATCGTAGTTGTTCTGATCCTTATTGTCAACGTTGCTCAAAACATCTTGCGGATTATGGACACGAATATCAATACATTCACGGCGTAAACCAAGCTAAATTTTGGTACCGCAATACGTGGACTGAAATTGCGCCAGCAGTCAAACGCGGTTACGACGAACACAGTTATCCGTATATTAAACGCGGCTTTCCCGCCGCAACAATGACATGGGAATACCAGCAAGTTCTGAATCACGCAATTTGGGAACAATTACAATTCCGCAACGCATCAGAAATCGCAGAAGCGGCAAAAAAACGAGCAGATGATTTACAAAATTTGCACGACGATTCCGCAAACCGATTGGCTGTTTCAAAAGCCGCATGGGATCACCAAGCCGAAAGCGGTGTGTGTATTTCCGCAATTCAAGATAACATCGGAGCCGTCAACGTATCGCCTTGTATGAAAAATATCGGGGTTACAAGGTCGCGCAACGGTTATTTGATCAATCCTTGCGCAGGCGAGTTAAGATCGGACTGTGAATATTGCCTTGCTCAAGCCAAATATATTAGGGATTCTGTGTATTTGCGCGATGTTTGCAATGTTCTTGCGCAGGCGAATGCTGAAGCGGCACGGACGGCAGAGGTTGCAAGGCAATGGTCTGAAGTGGCAAAATTGAGCAAACATGATGCCGATGTTGCAACACGCTTCAAAAAAATTCACCACAAACCGCCACGTTACCAAGAAGCCCTCGCCGCCGAAGGAAAAAGAGTTGAAGACTTCTACAAAGAAGGAAAACAAGACGACGAACAAAACACAAATATACCCGCAGATGCTAAATAGTGAGCACCACAAAGGCAAGAAGACGAAGAAGAATATTTAAAACTTCGTGCGAATTCTTCGCCTTTGCGGTAAAAAATCTCCCTTTTGTCTCTACGATCTGTACAAGGCACTTTTTCTCTTTTGGCTTAGCCATAGTTGACATTATTTATTTCTAGTATTAGAATGCGAGCCGAAATCGGTGAGCCAAATACTTACTCTACCGAAACCGTTGCGGTATAAAAACGGGTTACCTATACCGAAGCTGTTTTAAAATTCCTGAAGCTGAACACGCAAGCGCAACAACGTGAAGCGGTTGTTCAAGGGCGAAGCCTATCGCCTTACCGGCTACGGTATAAATATAAAAAGTGAACATAGTTTTTAAGAGGTACGGTCAATGTTTCGACGGGTTGTAATTACTGGAATGGGCGTGATTAGTCCTATTGGAGTGGGGCTGAATAATTTTTGGGAAGCGGTCAAATCCGAAACGTGCGGGATTGCGGCAATAACGCGTTTCGATGCTTCGAGTCTGCCTTGCCGTGTTGCGGGCGAAGTCAAAAATTACAATGGTGAAGATTATTTTGACAGACGCACGGTATTGCGGACGGCGATGTTCTCGCAATTCGCAATGATAGCGGGCGGCGAAGCGTGGAATGATTCCGGTTTGGACAAGTTTACGTTTGATGATCCTGATCGTTGCGGTATTCTTTTGGGCAACGGCGTAGGCGGTCTTGAGGTGGATGACGAATCGCATTACAAATTATTTGCAAAAGGTGCCTCAAAAATTCCGGCAATGACGATCCCGAAAATGATTTGCAATGAAGCGTCTGGTAATCTTTCAATTTATCTTGGGATTCGCGGTTCGGCGCATGTTATAGTTACGGCTTGTGCGTCGAGTTGTGATGCGATTGGTTTTGCGATGGACAGGATACGTTGCGGCAGGGCGGATGTTATGTTGAGCGGCGGCGCGGAAAGCGCAACAACCGAATACGGTATCGGCGGCTTCTGCCAACTAAACGCTCTCAGCACAGATTTCAACGAAACCCCAGCCCGCGCGTCTCGCCCGTTTGACAAAGATCGGGATGGTTTTGTGCTTGGCGAAGGTGCTGGTATTCTTGTGCTGGAAGAACTTGAACATGCCAAAAAACGCGGCGCAAAAATTTACGCAGAACTCATCGGTTACGGCGCAAGCGAAGACGCATACCACATCACCGCACCAAGCCCAAACGGCGAAGGCGGAACAAGAGCTATTTTGTCCGCAATTCGCGACGCAGGTCTAAAGCCCAATGATATTGACTACATCAACGCGCACGGAACATCAACCCCAACAAACGACCCAATTGAAACAGCAGCAATCAAAACCGCTTTCGGTGAACACGCATACAAATTGGCAGTAAGCTCAACAAAAGGCATGACCGGACATACACTAGGTGCTGCCGGCGGAATTGAGGCAATTATTACAACTTTGGCAATTCGCGATAACTTCTTACCGGCAACGATAAACCTCGACCAACCCGACCCGCTTTGCGATTTAGATTACGTACCAAACAAAGGACGAACCGGAACAATCAACGCCGCAATCTCAATGTCACTAGGTTTCGGAGGTCATAACAGCGTAATCGCAATGAAAAAATACACCTAATCGTACAATTTTAAAAATCAGAATCAACATGCAGACGACGCAGATTTTGAAAATATATTCGCAAGATCAGAAAATAAATTTGATCCACGAGTGAACAGTCGCTTTGTCCCTTCTGTCCCTCGAAAATACCGGAGGGAATTTCTAAAACCCTATTTGCCAAAAATACGGAAGAGTTTTTTGAAAATTTGAAGAGGGGTAGAAGTTTCTTTTTGATTTGGATCTGGTTGTGATTTTGATTTTTCTGGATTGTAAAGTTCTTCGTCCATGGAGCCTTCAACGTAACGATAATCTGTTAATGTACGGATTGTCGGTCGTTTTTCAGTTTCAACGGTTTGATTGACACTGTAACCGCCGCCTTGAATGATGTCGGCTTGAATTCTTTCTTTTTTGGCTACGGGCTTAATTTCATTTTTCGTACCGCAATCTGGGCAAATTTTAAAATTGCCGATTTCACTTTCTCCCGCGTACATCCTTGTCCCACACAAAGAACACACCACCGGCACAAGCAAACCCTTTATAACCGGCGGCGAATCATTGCCCGCTATCTCAAACGATTTACCGCCCTCAAATGCCGCCGACAACTCACCAGCAGATAACGACTTCCGCGACGCAGTAACAAGCGTTTTAGTCTCACAATCAGGACAAGTTAACTCCGTGCCGATTTGCGATTCGGAAGCGTACATCATTGTATTGCAAAGTTTGCAATAGATACGAATAGTTTTACCTTCTGTTGTTGCGGAGTCATCGCCGGTTATTGAGTAGATGTCGTTGCTGGGTTGGTGTGTTATGTTGGTTTTTTTGTTTTGTACTTGGCCAATTCGTTTCCATTCTTCTTCCGATTGTTTAATTTTTTTCAAAGCAGACTCTGGAACGCGGACTTTGGTTTCGCATTCGGGACAAACAAGTATTTGACCAATCTGCTCTTTTGAAACCGCAATATTGGTGTGGCAAACCCGACAACGCATCGAGACAAATTTTTTGCGATTCTCCATCTTCCGAACATCAACCGGCTCAGAATCAATCGCATAAAGTTTAGAATCATCGATAAGTTTAACCGTACTCTCCGCCGGAACAGTAAGCTCCAAATAACATACCGGACAATACATCTTCTTGCCAACCATTTCGTCGGATACCTTAACATCATGCTGACAACGAATACAACGAAAATGGATCATAACTATCAATCAAATTTGAATTACTTAACTCATGTTACGCAGAGCCTAAATCCAGCCTTGCCCTAGTTTTTCCATTTAACCTAAACCCAACCATTTTCAGCCGTTTTTAGGGCATTTTTACACAAAAAATCCTTTTTGATGTG
>JAIRWK010000224.1 GCA_031268995.1 Planctomycetaceae bacterium | reverse complement strand
ACTCGTTCTCAGGAACGAGAGACTCGTTCTCAGGAACGAGAGACTCGTTCTCAGGAACGAGAGACTCGTTCTCAGGAACGAGAGACTCGTTCTCGGGAACGGAAGACTCGTTCTCGGGAACGGAAGACTCGTTCTCGGGAACGGAAGACTCGTTCTCAGGAACAGAAGCTCCGTTTTTGGCTTTTGTAGTAAAGGTTTAGAGTTTTTCTTTTGTTTTTTTGGGCGGTCTTGTTTTTTATTTAAAATTCGTATTGACCGAATTTCTGAAATTTGGTACACTCCCGAAACTGCCTCCGGTTGGCATTCGAAAGTTGTGGAGAAACGCGACAAATACCGTAACCGGTACGGGCGGTGTACAAAAAACCAAAGACGGACGTTTGCCAAAATGTCAAAAAATTTTTCCGACTTAACAGAAATCAAAGAACGTATCCGAAACGCAATCGATATCGTCTCTTTGGTAGAACAACACGTTTCACTTCGCCGCGTCGGTAAAAATTACGTCGGACGTTGCCCTTGGCACGACGACTCAAAACCAAGCCTGCAAGTAAACCCCGAACGACAAACTTTCAAATGTTGGGTCTGCAACATCGGAGGAGATGTTTTTTCCTTCGTGATGAAAGTTGAAAGCGTTGGTTTCAAAGAAGCACTAGAAATCCTCGCAGATAAAGCAGGCATCACACTGCCGCAAAGAAATAAACAAATCCTAATAAAATCAAACCCCGAAAACCCAAACGATAACCAACCCCAAGAAACTACATTTGTCAAACTCAACCGTAAAAGACTTTTCACCGCCGCCGATTGGCTGGCAAAAATTTATCACCACGAATTACAAAACAATAAGGAATCAGAACTCGTCCGAAAATATCTCGACGAACGCGGAATTGATGCCGCAAGTATTGAAAAATTTCAAATCGGTTACGCCCCGTTTGAACCAAATTGGTTAGTCAATAAAGTCAAAGCCGACCCCGAAAAATTGCAGATTCTTGAACTCGTCGGTAACTTGATAAACCAAGATAAACAACAAAACCCAACCGAACCCCAACCCGCAAAATCACGCAATTATACGCCTCGCTATTTTGACCGTTTTCGCGGACGCTTGATTTTCCCGATTCGCGATACCCAAAACCGCACAATCGCATTCGGCGGACGTGTTATCCCAAACTCACAACTCAATAGCCCCGCAAAATATATCAACTCGCCCGAAACGTCGTTATTTTCAAAACACCATATTTTGTACGGGCTTGATGCCGCGCGGCAGAAAATGCAAGAAACACGCCGCGTAATCATAACGGAAGGTTACACCGATTGCATTATCGCGCACAAGTTCGGATTCAACGATTCGGTCGCGGTTTTGGGAACGGCGTTAGGGATTGAACATATCAGAATACTGAAACGCTACACCGATAAAATGATACTCGTATTGGACGGCGATGACGCGGGAAGAAAAAGAGCTGAACAAGTAATGGGATTTTTTGTTGCACAAGGTGTTGATTTGTCAATTTTGACGTTGCCGGACGGAAATGATCCCTGCGAATTTTTGCTCAAAAATGGTTCACAATCTTTTGAGCAATTGTTGAAGTCAGAAGCGGTAGATGTTTTAGAACACGCTTTCCGCACCTTCACAAAAGGAATCGATTTGCAAAACGATGTGAGCGGTTCGACAAAAGCACTTGATACGATTATCGGACTGGTTGCCTTGACACCTACGAATAACGCGGCACCTGATAATCCGGTTCGGATTCGTGTTGAGAAGACAATTCAGAATCTTTCGCATCGATTTCGTGTTTCGGAACGGTCAATTTGGGATAGATTGCAAGAGAAAAGACGACAGACAAATAAACGCGATCACATTTCGCCGGAAGATAACGAAACCAATACACCACACATTTCAACGGGTGATTTTGGCGCGGATGAAAATTGGGATTCGCCGGATTTTTTGCCCGATTCGCTTGAACGTGAAATGATTGAGTTGTTGCTTGTGGATGGTACGGCGTTCAATGAATTTTTAGAATCGGTACCGGTCAGGCGTTGCAGGTCGCCGATTACAATTGCAATTTACAAGAAGTGTGAGGAACTTATTGAACGGAATAAACCGGTAACGTTTGGAAATTTGGTTGTCATGTTTGACGATCCGCGAATGAAAAGTTTTCTTGATGAAGCAACAGAATCAGGTGAACGTAAATTATTTTCCAGTCAAATTTCATTGTTGCCCGTTGCCGGAAAAAATGTTTCCTACAATTCACAAAATAATAGTGCTGAAGTATCGCCTGAATCTGATGAGATTTCGGAGGAAATCACGTCAAACAGACGGGTTGATCTTGAAGTACGGTTGAAGTTAGTACAGGAAATTATCGAAGGTTTTGACCGCCGCGACGCGGAACGAAACCGGATCGATAATGTAAATCAACTTCGCGATGAATCTCTCACGGAAGAGGAAAAAAAGCGAATGTTGCTGCAAGTGCAAGAGTCGTTGCGGCGATTGCAAGATGAAAAGAAAGAGAGGTTCGAAACTGGCAATTGAGCCAAAAAAAACATTAAGCCGACAGGACGGCGTGCTTCTTGTTTATGCTGTGCATACTGTGAATTTCGATAAACAATACCGATCAACAATTCGGAAATTGTTTTGTCGCAGACCAACGTGTGTTCGGTATGCGGTAACGACTGTGTAGGTTGTTACGGTGATTTCGTTTTGATGTCAAACCGTCTTGTTCAACCAACGCATTTTTTACTGTTATACCGTAGCCGGTAGGGCGGTAGGCTTCGCCCTTGAGCAACCGCTTCACGTTGTCGCGATTGCGTGTTCCGCTTCGGGAATTTCAAAATAGTTTGAGTATATACCGGCTTCGGTTTCGGTATAATTTCCGTGCAATGGTTGGAGAAATTCACGTGTGAACTGTTTAAATAAGGAGAAATTAAACAATGGAATGTAATATAAACGGCGAAAATTCAGGCAATAGACCTGCTAAAGCAGATTATGAAGAGGTTGTGAATCAATTTCACGACGATGATTTGTCTGAGGTATTTCGTGCAGTTGAGGTTCTTGACGGTTTGGAAACGAATCGAAATCGGCATGACGACGAGGACGAAATTTTTGTCCGTATTGCAACCGGCAGATTTGATGTTGCCGAAATTGATTCGGAAAATGAAGATGACGACGAATACGAAGATGACACAATTACGGCAAATGGAAATAATTTGCCCAACAACACTAAAATTCTTAACACAATCGCGGTAACAGAATTGTCCGACCAAAGCAACGATAAGGAAATTGTTGACGGCAATTCAATTATAAACTCTGAAAATGGTGTTGATGAAAATCTTTTGACCAACATCCCCCCTGAACCCGAACGGTGGAGCGGCGATCCGATACGGCTTTATCTTTCACAAATGGCAAATATTCCGCTTCTGAGCAAAGAACAAGAGGTTGAACTTTCAAAGCAGATAGAGAATGCCCGTCGTGCTTTTCGGCGGGTGGTTTTGGGTTCACCTTTTGGGTTGCAGACGGCTTTTGAGGCTTTGACGAAAGTATTTCATGGCGAGTTGGCGTTTGAGCGAACTATCAAAATGTCGATCACCGAACGGCTCTCAAGAGAACAAATACAACGCCGAATGCCGCATAATTTGCGAACAATTGCGCCGATTCTTGAGAGAATGACGGAAGAATTTAGCGTGATGGTTCGTAAAAGTAATTCCGATGCGGACAAGGCGATTGCCCGTAAAAAACTTATCCAACATCGCCATCATGCGTTGGTGCTTGTTGAGGAATTGAGTTTGCGGACGAGGCGTGTTCACGCGCTGATGAAACAACTGGAATCAATGTCAGAACGGATGGGCGAAATTAACCGAATGCTGAAAGATGAGACGTTGAACCTTATGCCGGAGCGGGTTAAAGTACTCAAAAAAGAACTACGCAACTTGATTATGAAAACACAAGAAAGCCCGCGAAGTTTACACAATCGATGCGAATTGATGCGGCATTATCTAAAAGAATATGAAAAGGCAAAAAATGAATTTTCACGTAGTAATTTGCGGTTGGTGATTTCTGTTGCGAAAAAATATCGTAATCGCGGAATAAATTTTCTCGATTTGATTCAAGAAGGCAATACCGGATTGATGCGTGCGGTGGATAAATTTGAGTATCGTCGCGGGTTCAAATTTTCAACCTACGCAACTTGGTGGATTCGGCAAGCAATAACACGCTCTATCGCCGAACAATCAAGAACAATCAGAATTCCCGTTCACATGATTGACGCATTGTACCGAATCAAATCAACGACCCGTTCACTTTATCAAGAGTCAGGACATGAACCTTGCCCGCAAGATGTTGCGGATGCGGTTGGCATGACGGTTGATGATGTTCACAGGATTACGCAGATGTGTACTAATCCGATTAGTTTGGAGTATCCGGTTGGCGAGAGTGAAGACAACAGTTGTTTCGGCGAATTTGTAGCGGACAAGAATTGCGATAAACCGGAGCATTCGGCTTCAAATGAACTTTTGCGGCGGGAAATTAGCAAGATGTTAAAATCTCTAACGCCTCGCGAGCGGGAGATTATTAAGTTGCGGTTTGGTTTGGAGAATGGTTATTCTTACACGTTGGAGGAGGTGGGCAAAATTTTCAAAGTAACACGGGAACGTGTCCGCCAAATTGAAGCCAAAGCGGTTGAAAAATTACAACAACCTTCACGCTGCCGTTCCCTTGCCGGTTTTCTCAACCAAATAACAACAACAGAAAAAACTTGTGAACCATTACCATTTTAGAATGTGAGGTTCTGTTCGATATACCGATGCCGCTATGGGCGGTAGGCTTTGCCCCCGAACAACCGCTTCACGTTGTTGCGTTTGCGTGTTCAAGGGCGAAGCTTATTGCCCTACCAGCTACGTTATAAAAATTATGTCAACATACACCGCAGATGCTAGTTTGCCGAAATTTCCTAAACGCGAATTGATTAGCAACAAGGGAAGTTATGGCGTTGTTTTGGGTGTTGGCGGTTCGCGTGGGATGGCAGGTGCGGTTGCGTTTGCGGGGCGTGCCGGATTGCTTGTTGGTGCGGGGTTGTCGCGTCTTGCGGTGCCTTCGCCTGTGCTTGAAACAGTCGCCGGATTTTATCCCGAATCGACGACTATCCCGTTGCCCGCAGACCGAAACGGAATAATTTCTCTCAACGCCTTCGACGAATTGATCAAAAACACCGCAAAAATAACCTCGTTGTTTATTGGTACTGGGCTTGGACGTTCTGCCGGATTGGATAGACTTGTACCGAAAGTTTTATGTTATCTTGACCGTTGCGAGCAAATTAAAGGTATAGTTGTCGATGCTGATGCTCTCAACGCTTTGTGCGGACAAATTCCCGTCTTCAAACGACAAAAATTCATCTTCACACCACACTCCGCAGAATTTGAAAGATTATTGCAAAATACCGGATTGGGCAACACGCCAAACGAAAACGATCAAATAAATCGAATTAACGTTACAAAAATATTTGCCAAACATTACAACGTGATCGTTGTCCTCAAAGGACACGAGACAATCGTTACTAACGGTAACGAAGTTTTCATAAACAACAAAAGCGGTAATCCGGGCATGGCAACAGGAGGTAGCGGCGACGTATTGACGGGAATGTTAGCGGGTTTGGTTGCGCGTGGTTTCGATGTATTCGATGCCGCCAAATTGGGTGTTTATCTGCACGGCACCGCCGGCGATATTGCCGCCCAAAAATACGGCACCGAATCCCTAATCGCAACACACATACTAGAATCAATCCCACTCGCAATTAAAGCAGGGAATTTTTAAAAACCATTTTAAAATCAGCACGCAGACGACACAGATTTTAAGGAGATATTCGCAAGATCAGAAAGTAGAATTCTGATCTGCGATTATCCTTAACGAATCTGCGTTATCTGCGTGCTGATTTTAAAAAATATTTTGTTTTGGCGGAATTATGCTATTGCGTTTTGGGGTAATTTGTTTTATACTCTCTTTTCGTGTTGGTTGGGGGATGGTTTTTTTGTTGACTGTTTTCTGATCAATTTTTAAAAGAGCGTTTGGGCGAATGTTCAAAAATTTTGTTTTGAATTAGAACAAAGAAAGGAGCGAAGAATGTTTTTTAGATTTTGGGCAACTGGTTTACTTTTACTTGTGATGGTAATGGTTACTGGTTGTGGGAAAGGTGATGGGATGGTGCAAATTTCTGGAACGGTTACTCTTGATGGAGTGCCGCTGGTTGTTGGTGCTATGACAGTTACCGCCGGTGATTCGCCGGTTTCGGGGTGCGAGATCAAGGACGGGAAATTTTCCGTTAGAGTTACGAAGGGTGAAAAAAATGTTTCAATTACCGCAATGAAAATTGACGGCGAAATTGAATCGATTGATCCGATGACGGGTGAAAAAGCAATGATACCGAAATATGTTCCAGTTTTGGAGGGCGCATCTTCGTATGGAGAAGTTGTCAGCAAATACAAAATTTCGGTGAATAAAAATGGTGAAAACTTTAATATTGATCTAAAATCAAGTGAATTGCTAAAAGATAAAAAACAATAAAACTTGAGATCGAATTAACGTTACAAATTTTCGCGACTTTAATTAGTCGATTTAACAATTAAAAAAAATTAAAGGAGATTTCAAATGAAAACTTTATTGAGAAAATTTAAATTAGTCATTGCGAATCGTTTCAATATTAAAATGATTCAATATGTTAAAATGGGCAGGGGGGGGGGGGCTACATAGACTTGGTTTTACGCTTGTAGAACTTCTTGTGGTGATTGCAATCATTGGATTATTGATTGCACTTCTTCTCCCCGCAGTCCAAGCCGCCCGCGAAGCATCGCGGCGAATGTCTTGCTCAAATAAACTGCGACAATATTCTATCGCAATGCACAACCACGCCGACGCACGAAAAGGCTTACTCCCAATTGGTGCAGCTAGAGCCGGTACTGTTACGTCACGTGGAACATTGCCGCGAAGTACATGGGTGGTTTATTTGTGGTCATATATGGAGCAAGAAGCGTTGGCAAACCAATACGTCTATACGACTCCATTTTACAGTGCGCCAAATAATGCTCTCATCAGATCGATTCTTTCTGTTTATTATTGCCCATCGGAACAAAACCAACGGTCTTATGTTGTGCCGGGTGATAATCGAGCAAGAATGAATTATGTCGTCAGCATGGGACACGCAACAAAAAACAGAAATGGTACAGCGGGACAAAGTACTTCGGTAGGTCAACCTTACTATCAAGTGTATGTCAATGCTGCTACGCATCCGCTCTATGGAGCAATGTGGCGCGGTTCAATGTTTACGTTTAATGTAGAGATTGGTCAGGCGGATATTACTGATGGTTTGTCAAACACAATGTGTATGTCAGAAGCAATGATATCGGTCAGAAACGAAGACCCATCATGGCGTGGTGATGTATTCAACGATGATGGTTTGTCTTACTATTCGACGTACATTGGAACGCCAAATTCTAGTGCTGCCGATTGGACACTTGCTGTGGCGACATGGAATCCAGCGACTATTTGTTGCGCAACATGTAAACCGGCACCGTGCAACAATGCTACTGGCGGCGCGTGGGACGACAATCAAGTTGCCCGAAGTTATCATCCGGGCGGTGTGAATGTTAGTATGGGTGATGCCGCTGGCACTTTCATAAACAACAATATCTCTTGGAAAATCTGGAGTGAAATGGGTTCTGGTTGGGCAATGGGAAAATCTGTTTTGCCTTACTCTGAACAGTAATAATCTTCTAATGTAACCCGATCACGCAAAAGTTATTGCACAAAAGATCAGGTTACATGGAAGATCGTTTTTTAAATTGTGATCGTTCATGGAAATTTTTTAACCACAGAGGACACAGAGTTCACAGAGGGGATTTTTTAACACGAAAGTTTAGTAAAAGTTTTTAAAAAAATATTCTTTTCCTTTTGTGTTAAACAAATTTCCCCTCCGTGTCCTCTGTGTTCTCTGTGGTTGATAAAAATTGGTAATCATTAACCTACAAAATTCCATGAACATTTAGTAAGTTTTCAAATTTAACTATAGGAGATTTAAAATGAGTAAAAATTATTTTGCGAACATTAACCTGCGGAATTTTTATTGTAAAAATTCGGGGTTTACATTGGTTGAGTTATTGGTAGTGATTGCGATTATTGGAATATTGATCGCGTTATTGTTACCGGCAGTACAAGCGGCGCGGGAGGCTTCGAGGCGTTCTGCTTGTCAGGTTAAACTTAAACAACTTGCCCTCGCAACTCATAACCATCAAGATAGTCAAGGTCATTTGCCGTCCGGTGTTAATAAATACGGCAGAACTGATTATCGTTTCAGTGCGTTTATGCCGATGTTACCGTATTTGGAACAAACGGCGTTGTTTGATTTGTTCATAGCGAACTACCAAACGAGTGAGCCTTGGGCAAATACCGGAGGTAGAAATGGAACGGGCTGGGGTAGAATTACGTGTGCGGATTTGTCATCACTTTTTGGTTGTCCATCCGACAATACGTTATACACTTTCACCGTGAGAGGACCTAATGACGTAATGCGTACTAACTATCGTGTTTGTACTGGCGATTGGCCCGACCGTGCTGGTGTTACTTCAAGTGAAAACAAGCGTGGAGTATTTTCTGGATTCAGAGATAATACTCGCGACTTGGTGGGAATTGGCGACGGTACGAGTAACACAATTTGTTTTTCCGAAGGAGCGGTTGCGGCTGGTGGTGTCGAATCCGTATTGGGTATTTTTAAGGTGATTACCAGCAACTTACCCAACATAGGCGAATCACCGACAACAGTATTCAGTGCGGAAACCTGCCGCAACACTACAACCGGTTACAATTACATTATGTCAGGCGGTGATCTCACTGCTGATGTGATAGGTCGTCGGCTTTTTGACAGCGGTTTTTTGTTTACAGGTTTTGCAACAATATTGCCGCCTAATAGTGCAAGTTGCAGACGAGACGACAGGAACGAAACACTAGGAGGAGCTTATGTTGAAGCAGATGCAAGTACGGGTTCGCCTCATAGAGCGTCATTAGTTTCGGCAACCTCACATCATACCAACGGTGTGAATGTTGCATTATGCGACGGTTCAGTTCGTTTCTTAACTGAGTCAATAGATTGGGGCGGCGCAACAGGTGCAACTTCAGTTTGTGTAGAATCGGGCAAATCACCTTTCGGAATTTGGGGCGCACTAGGCAGCATAAATGGAGATGAAGCCGTAACACCACCATAAAATACTTGGCGGGAGAAAAACAAAGAATCAGCACGCAGATGACGCAGATTTTGAGGAGATATTCGCAAGATCAGAAAATAGAATCTGATCCGCGATTATCCTTAAAAAATCTGCGTTATCTGCGTGCTGATTTTAAATGGACAAAGTATTATTGAAGCAGTTTTTAGAAATTCCCTACGGTCTAATTATTGAGTCAAAATCTAATCTACTACTTGTAGGTTATCGCGGTGTACGACTTCGGCGTAAACGGGTTGTCCTAGTATTTGGTGTAATTCGCTGGTTTTTTTGCCTTGAATTTTTGTTACATCTCCCTTGTTGTAATTTGTCAAACCGCGTGCGATTTCGTTGCCGCTGCGATCTACCAGCGATACAATTGCCCCTCTGTCAAACGAACCGGCAACAGCAACAATTCCTATCGGTAATAAACTTCTGCCATTCGCCCGCACCGCCTTGACCGCCCCGTCATCAAGCACAATCTGCCCCTCCGCCCGCACCGCAAACCCAAGCCAACGCTTTCTCGCCGACATGTGATTGTCCTGCGTAATAAAAAGCGTGCCAACCTCATACGCACTAAAAATCTCCTTAAGAGAATCCAATCGATCACCATTCGCAATAATCACATTGCCGCCCGATTCCGTTATTATTTTCGCCGCCTTGAGTTTACTTGACATCCCGCCCTTGCTCAACTTTGACCGCTTCTCCGCAACCATACTCATCAAATTCGATGTCCATTGCTCAACAATAGGTACTAACTTCGCATCAGGATCAACCGGATCACGATCATAAAGCCCCTCAACATCCGTCAACAAAATCAATAACGGCGTGTCAAATAAATTCGCAACAAGAGTCGCAAGATAATCATTGTCCCCAAAAGTTGTATGCAATCTGCTCACACTAACCGTATCATTCTCATTGATAATCGGTAACACCGCAAATTTTAATAATGCCAATATCGTGTTGCGAACATTCAGATAACGTTTGCGATCCGCAAAATCGTCCGCAGTAAGAAGTAATTGAGCGGTACAAAGCTCATGTTGACTCATGAACCGCTCGTAAGTCTCAATTAACTTTCCCTGCCCCACCGCCGCAACAGCTTGAAGCTCGGCAATCTCAACAGGTCGCGATTTAAGATCAAGACTACCCATCCCCGCACCAACCGCACCAGAGGTAACAAGTATTACGCGCTTGTTTTTCTTGAACATCCCCGCAATATCACTCACCAAACGCCCAATCCGCTCCTCATTCAAATGACCATTACTGCGTGTAATCACATTCGTCCCAACCTTGACAACAATCACATCCGATGTCTTTATCAATTCATCACGAAGAATAGAATACATTTGTTCATACCAGACACACCAAAATTTCGACAAAACCCAAAAATGCACCATGATCAAGTTGCTTTAAAATTCACGAAGCTGAACACGGAAACGCAACAACAAGAAAACAGTCAGACACCCGAAATTTAAAATGTGAACTGCTTAAAAAGGTTAGTATATATCTGAAATTTTTACAAAAATTCCAGAGTTACTTATTCACGCATTTTTTGAAAATTCGCTTTACAAGAGCCTTGTTTTTCACGGGTGAGCCGGGTTTCAAATGTAATTTGCCCGACAAAAACATAGGTAAACCCAACGAAGCATCCTTCAACGCAAGAAACGGATTAAAATCGCCCAAAAAACCGCGTATCTTGTACTCCGCAACAAGCTCAAGCTCATTCGTCCTGCCATTGCGGTAAATTGAATTTACAAACGATCTCTGAAAAGCAAGTATCCGCGCCCCTTTGGGATGAACACACTTTTTCTCAATAGATATTTCCTTCAACGCATCAACCACACCAGCAATATTAACCGATTTAGGACAACGCGCAGAACACGTCAGACAAGATACACATTGCCAAACCGATAACGACTTCGCCGCTTCCGTTATCTCGCCGCATTGCACAAGACGAATCAGCTTGCTCGGCAAAACATCCATCTTTTCCGCCACCGGACAACCAGCCGAACATTTACCGCATTGATAACAATCACAAACGCGAGTATGCGCCATGTGATCGATCTTGGCAATGTCCGGATTTTGTGTGCTGTGAGACATTTTCTATTTTCTGGTTTTATACCGAAGCCCAAAACGGGCGGTAGGCTCCGCCCTTTACTCAACTAATCGAACAATACTTTGCTCATTCTCCATCTTGATCACGCAACACTGCCTTGCGGCTTAATTTGATGCGGTCGTGGTCGTCAACAGAAATTACCTTGACCGCAAAACGATCTCCAACCTTGACCAAATTATGGATATTGTCAACATACTCGTCCGACAACTCGCTAATATGACAAAGCCCATCTCTACCGGGTAATATTTCAATGAACGCCCCAAACTCTTTAATGCTAGTTACTTGCCCTTCATAAACTTTACCAATTTCGACCGAACCCGTAATCGCTAAAACTTCATTCATCGCCGCACTCGCACTCGCTTCATCAACCGCCGCAACAGAAACCGTGCCGTCATTGTCAATATCAATCGACGCACCAGTTCGCTCTTGTATTCCGCGTATCGTTTTGCCGCCAGGACCTATCAACAAACCAATCTTGTCCGGATCAATATGCGTCTTAAACATTCGCGGCGCATAAGCCGAAATGTCCTCAGCCGGTCGCGGAATCGCCAACAACATCTTACGCAAAATATTTATCCTCGCCTCACGGCTTTGGGACAACGTCGCTCTGATAATTTCTTGACTTATCCCCGCTATTTTCAGGTCAAGCTGAATACCTGTTATGCCAAGTTGTGTACCGGCTATCTTGAAATCCATATCGCCAAAATGATCTTCATCGCCCATTATGTCAGTGAGCAAAACCCATTGACTCTCAGATTCCTTGACCAACCCCACCGAAATACCCGCAACCGGATTTGTTATCGGAACACCCGCCGCCATTAAACCCAAAGTTGAACCGCAAACTGTCGCCATTGAGCTTGAACCGTTTGATTCCAAAATATCTGAAACAATCCGAACGGTATAAGGAAATTCCGCAGGATCAGGTATCACCGGCTTTACACTTCGCTCGGCTAACGCGCCATGACCGTATTCACGCCTGCCCGGTCCACGTATCGGCTTGCACTCTCCGACAGAAAAACTTGGGAAATTATAGTCGAGCATGAACTTCTTCGTGTACTCGTCAAAAAGTCCGTCAACACGCTGCTCATCTTTTGAAGTCCCTAACGTAACTGTAATCAAGGCTTGAGTTTCTCCGCGTTGAAATACCGCCGAACCATGCACTCGCGGCAACACCCCAATCCGGCACTCAATATCACGAATATCCTTAAGCCCGCGACCGTCAATCCGCGTACCAGATAAAATCTGATCCCGCACAACACGCTCCTCAAGATCACCCCACGCAATATCAAATAAATCAGCATCCCACAAAGAATTACCCGCATCAACCGGATCAAGCCCCGCCGCCTCGTCGTTGACTTCTTTACTTTCTGTTGGTGATGTTATTGTTGGGAAAAAACTTTCTCTTGCTTCAGACTTGAGCGACGAACACGCATCATTACGATCAAGTTTACCGGTAGTACGTTTCGCTTTCCAAAACGCGTCGTAATATTTTTCCTTGAGTGCTTCGTAAAGTCTGTCAAACGCGGGTTCGGTGTACGACATCTTTTGCGGATTAACTTTGTCAACTAATTCCTGTTGCAAATCGACTATCTCGCGAATATAATCATGCGCAACACCCAACGCCTCAAGCATCTTATCTTCCGACATCTCACGGGCAAAACCTTCTATCATGATTATACTTTCACGATTGCCCGAAACGATCAAATCAAGTTCACTTTCTTCGAGTTGATCCATTGTTGGGAACGGCACAAACTCGCCGCCGACATAACCTAACCGAATCGACGCAAGAGGACCATCAAACGGAATAGGCGAAATCGCAATCGCCGCCGCAGAACCATTCATTGCAAGAGTGTCAGGATCAACCGTCTTGTCGCAAGCCATGACGAAAGATTGGATTTGTACTTCGTTAAAGAATCTTTTCGGAAAAAGAGGTCGCATAGGTCTGTCAATCAACCTTGCTGTGAGAATTTCTTTGAGAGCCGGTCGCCCTTCGCGTTTTATGAATCCACCCGGAAACTTGCCCGCCGCCGCTGTACGTTCGCGATAATCACAGGTCAACGGGAAAAAATCTGTACCCGGTTTACTTGAACCTGTCGTCGCGGCACAAAGTACAACCGTGTCGTTATACCCTATCAAAACACTGCCCGCCGCTTGCTTCGCCAACTCTCCCGTCTCTATCCAAAATGTACCGTTACCTATATTCTTTTCTACTCTAAATTTCATTACTTAATCTAAAATCCTTCCAATTCCTTCTTAAAATTATTTTTTAAATGCACCAAATCATTCAAAACCACCATTCAAATCAAACTGTGCCAAACGCACTTTAGGTCTCGTTGTTTACAATTATACCAAACCGACACGGGCGATATACTTCACCCTTGAACAACCGTTTTATGTTGTTACGATTGCGCGTCCAAACTTTGTGAATTTTAAAACAGCTTGAGTTTACACGCAATTCACACACCAAATTTCGACAACCACTTTAAAACCGCCGAATCTCACAGTACGGCAAAGCTTATCTACGTATTCCGAGTTTTTGTATTATATCGACGTAGCGTTGTGGTACTCGGCTTTTGAGATAATCCAGAAGCCGTCGTCTGCGACTAACCATTTGCATCAATCCGCGTTGGCTTGAGTAATCTCGTTTGCTTTTCTTGAGGTGTTCAGTCAAAATATTTATCCTCTTTGTCAGAATAGCTATCTGAACCTCAGATGAACCTGTATCTCCGGCTGAACGCTCAAATTGCCGTATCAATTCTTGTTTTTCATCTTTCGTAAATGAAGTCATTACACAATTTACCTCCGTATTGTTTTTACTACCCTCAATAATGTCGGGAAACCGAACAAGGCGAAAAGTCTATCAGAACTACATAATCTTGCAAGCGGGGGGGAATCAGAATATACCAGCTATGGAGAGAAGATACCGTAGCCGGTAGAGCGATAGGCTTCGCCCTTGATCAACCGCTTCACGTTGTTACGCTTGCGTGTTCAGCTTCAGGAATTTTAAAGTAGCTTCAGTATACCTGCGTACTAATATTCTTTAAAGGAACAAAATATACTCAAGCTGTTTTGAAATTTCCGACCTTTAGCGGTTGCGATCCCAGAACTGCAATATGAAATGGACCGGGCGGATTGGTTGCAAGAAATGCGTCAACATTGGATTTGGTCAACGAATTAATTGATGATTCGATTTCATTGAAAGATTGTAACCGTTTTAGATTTTGCCAATCGAATAACATATCAACACAACGCCCACTGATGGATTCTTGTCCGATAATCAATCCGCTTCTGCTTCCGATTTTGTAGCGGTTGATCTCATCTTGTCCGACACCGTTTTGTAATCGTTGAAGCTCGCCAACAAGTACATCGAGAGCTTCTTGTGCTTTATCCGTAGAAGTTCCGCAATAACAATATACGCTTGCCCGATTTCGCAATGACGAATATGTTGCGGTAGCAGAGTAACACAGCCCGCGATTCTCGCGTAACTCACGAAATAACCTGCAACTCGCACCGCCGCTAAGAATACCAACACTACACAACGCTAATTTGTGATCAGGATGATTAGGCGGAAGCGATGGATACGCCACGCCAATATGCGTTTGCTCCGAATCGCCGACAAGGTAAATTTCCGTCTTGCCGATAATTCGTTCTTTGGGCAACGTGAACGGTTTAGGCTGCCAGTCGGCGAACAAGTTACCGATTTTGTCCAGCACTTCATCAAAATCAAATTTGCCCGCAATACTGAAAACAGCTTCTTGCGGTTGAAATAGCGAATTATGCGCACGCCGAATATCGTCAATAGTTACACGCCCAATCGTGTCAATCGTCCCCAAACCAGAACGCCCAAGAGGATCAGGCAAAAAATTACGACACAACTCCAACATCATCTGCCGCGATGGTTCGTCCTCAAGCGAATAAATTTCTTGAATGACTTTTTGTTGTACCGGCTCAAGATAACCGGCATCAAAATGCGGACGAAGTACTTGATCTGCCGTCAATTCAATTGAAGCCAAAAGATTTTCGGGCAACATAGAAACACTAAAATTCGTGTCAAAAAGACCAATCGATTCAGACGCATCACAACCAAGATTTTCAAACGCTTCCAAAAATTCCCGACTGTTGCGATCACCCGCCCCGCGCGAAATCATCTCGCAAACCAACGTCGCTAACCCCTCAGAACCAACTGGATCAAACACAGAACCAAACGGAACAGAAAAAATATAAGACACCGACTCCGCCCAACTCACAACATCCGCAACCAAAACAAGCCCATTGTCAAATCTGTGTGTAAAAACCATGTCCGAAAAATTTACGAGTAACCCGACTTGACACACCGAAGCCTATCGCCTATACCGACCTCGGTATACGACCTTTAGGAGCTTTGTTATACCGTAGCCGGTAAGGCGATAGGCTTCGCCCTTGAACAACCACTTCACGTTGTTGCGTTTGCGTGTACAGCTTCAGGAATTTTAAAACAGCTTGAGTATAAAGCTACTTGCGAAAAACCGGTTTTTGGAAACTCCCTTGAGTATATCTATTGCGCCAGTTTTTGCCCCAGAGCGAAAGCTCTCTTCAAATCTGCGGGAAAAACGGTTTTATGACGTAAATCTTTAGCGACAGGATCAAAAAAATCCATTTCATACAAAGAATAATCATCAAACTGCTTCGTATCCGTACAAAGGAAAATTTCACATGGGGCAAACAATCTTTCCATATAGCTTTTTGTCATGTTTATAACATAATCCTTGCCATATTCAGGAATTTGTTTTTCAGGTATATTCATGGTATATACAAGAGCACAGCTTTTCTTGCGTGGCGAAAGAGGCGGTTTTTTATTTGTGTAGGGAGAATACTGAAAACATAATCTTTCTAAAAAACACCGAGTAATACCCGTTTCCATACACATATAAAAAGGAGAACCAATAACGAGAATATCCGCTTCATGGGCAGCTTCCAGCACTGGGGTCAATGCGTCTCTCGCTGCGCAACGTCCATAGGATTTTCCACCGATCAGTTTGCAACTGAAACAACTTGAACATCCTTTGAAGGCACCTAGTTTTTGCAGATGAATAAGCTCTCCTTCCGCACCGACAGATTTAGCCCCTTCAACTATTTTCCCAAGTATTGCTCCCGTATTTTTATGTATGCGGGGACTGCCATTGACCGCAAGTATTTTCATACGATACTTCTATTTGCAATTATACCGTAGCCGGTAAGGCGATAGGCTTCGCCCTTGAACAATCGCTTCACGTTGTTACGCTTGCGTGTCCAGCTTCAGGAATTTTAAAACAGCTTGAGTATGCACTCAAACCATCGCCCCAAAATAATTTTCCCCCCCAAAAAAAGCGGTAATTGGTGAGTGTCTATGAGAAACTTCCCAATACCGGACTCATTACTAACATAAAACCACCTCTAACTTTATGGCATGATGGTAATTTTATTTCAGGGCGATGCCTAAACTGCTCTTTCTTTTTCAAATTCAATGATGTTACCTTTTTCGTTCCATTCTGCTCTTGTAACGAAATTTTTTATCAGCAATACGCCGCGTCCGTGAGCTATCATAATATGTTCCTCGTCTGTTGGGTCTGGTACTTCGTCGGGATCAAAACCGGGTCCCTCATCCTCAATTCTCACAGCGATCAGGTTGTCGTTTAAATTACATGCGAAATGTACTTGTTTGTTTGGATCGGAATCGTTACCATGTTGTATTGCGTTGACCAATGCCTCCTCAAGAGCCATATTGATAGCAAATTTTTCTTTGGATGACCATTCGGTCGCTTCAAGTTGATCCATCACTTGGTCAATCAATTTGTGCGCCGTTGCCATATCACTCGCAAACGAACAAGTATTTGACCACTTCCAAGTCTGAGCGTTCATAAGTTACAACTCCAAATAATGACATACTCCCAACAACACCGTCGATTTTTGGTAGGCGGATTATTTTGCATCTGGAAATATATTTTTACAGTTATACCGAAGCCGTTATGGGCGGTAGGCTTCACCCTTGAACAACCGCTTCACGTTGTTGCGCTTGCGTGTTCAGCTTTCGGAATTTTAAAACAGCTTGAGCATATATGCTAAAGCTATGTTGCTAGACTGTTCGCAATTCTAATTCCGGCAACCGCCCGCCTGCTTACCTATCGGAAAACAGGTCTTAAACTCTTAAATCGCCGAAATCCCATAGTACGAGCAGTTTGTACTACACCAAAACTACTTTAAATCTACGGTAAACCCATAACGCAAAACGCTACAACATGAAGCAATCACCCAACGACAAAACACAACTATCACACCAACCGATTGACAGCGATATGATCGAAACTCTCTTTGCGGCATTGGGAACAATTATTGTCCTCGCGCCGTTTATGTTTTTCTGTCTTATTGTCCTTCATGTCTCTCTTCCCGTTTACCGCTTATACCGGTTTTACGGTAATGCCGCGTGATTACTGGAACGAGCGAATGCCGTCATCTTCTGTCCGCTTAATTTGAAAAACATTGTCAAGCCGCGTAATTCTGAACGCTTCCATTATGTTTTCATCTATACCGCAGAGAAACAATACGGCACCAACCTCACGTACTTTTTTGTTAAGAGTGATAAGTGCGCGCAATGCCGAACTTGACATAAATAAAACTTTTTCAAAATTGATAAGCAATTTCCGGCATGACTTATCGCCAAGCAGTTCAAGGAGCTGATCGCCCCATTCCTGAATAACAAGATCATCGTTAAGTTTCATATCCCGACATGCTGCAATTGTAACATCTGCTATCTTCTTTATGTCTATCCTTTGCTGAGCCATTTCAATTTATCTCCTTGATCGTCTAACCGATTCGTAGAAACGTTAAGTGGTTAATTGGGTACCGTTCACACAAAACAGGCGTACCCGAAAACAAAATTATACCGTAGCCAGTACGGGCAGTAGGCTTCGCCCTTGAGCAATCATCTCGCGTTGTTGCGCATTATCCGCTTGAAGGCAACTTCAAACCGTCCGCACTCCAATTCTCGGCAACCGCACCCCGTTTACCTGTCGCAAAACAGACATTTACGCTTTTGGATCGCCGAATTTCACAGCACAATCAGGCATATTTCGCACAGCCCATCACCTTTGCACCGCCAATACGAAGCAATATACAAGCAAGCCGCCAAACCGTCAATCACCCCAACAAAATCACCAGATTGCGGCAAACCTCACGCAACCAACAACACAATTCGATGATTATACGACATTTTAGATAAACGGCAATCGCAACAACATAAAACAAAAAAAAAATTAAAATTAGAAATTCATTTCGTAAATTTGTAGTTTTTGATCGCGGTACTTGCCGGCGCAGTAGTGCTGTGATAGATTTTGTACAGAATCGGCGGGCAAGGGACAGCAGGGACAAAAGGGACGAGAGGACATATCCCAAAATTCTCAAAGCTATCGTATACCGTTAGGCTTCGCCCTTGAACAACCGCTTCACGTTGTTGCGCTTGCGTGTTTATATCCATGAGTTTTAAAGTAGCTTGAGTATAATGCTGTCCCTTTTGTCCCCAATGTCCCTACTGTTCTTTATGTCCCTAAACTTTAACTATCGATCCTAAAATGAAAAAAATTATTGAGGCGGTGGCGTTTGACATGGACGGTCTGATGTTTGACACGGAGGCGGTTTATTGGAAGTCGGCGGCGGCGTTATTGGGGCGGCGTGGTTATGAGTACACGGAGGAATTGTGCAACGCGATAATGGGACGACCGCCGCGTGATTGTTTTGAGCTTTTCAAGAAAACGTTTTCTTTGCCGGAGAGTTGGCAGGAGTTGCAAAGGGAGTCGGAGGATTTTTTTCTTGGGTTTCTTGGCGAGGGATTTTCGGCAATGCCCGGTCTTTTTGAGTTACTTGATTTTCTTGAGTTGCAAGACGTACCGAAATGTATTTGCACGAGCAGTTCTTTACGTGTGGTAACTGCGGTTTTACAATCAAGTTGTTTTAAAATTCCCGAAGCTGAAAACGCAATCGCAACATCGCAAAGCGGTTGTTCAAGTGGTTGTTCAGGGGCGAAGCCTACTGTCTCCGCTCATGTCAGCGTTGGTGTATCGTCTTTTGATTTTGCGGGCAGGTTTAAATTTGTGTTGACGGCGGAGGATGTTGTTCAGGGCAAGCCGAATCCTGAAATCTACTTACGGGCTGCGGAAAAAATGGGCGTGCAACTTTCAAAACTTCTGGTACTTGAGGACAGTGTGGCGGGATGTTTGGCGGCGGATGCTGCTGGAGCGTTTCCTGTAATCGTGCTTGCCGAACACAATAAAAACGGAAATTTCCAAAAAGCAAAACTAATCGCCAACTCACTAAACGACCCCAAAATAAAATCCTGTATCGCCCCGACAAACTTCCATAACTGATCACTAGACACCGTGAACATAAAGTACTTTAAACATAATGGGGACCAAAAGGGACATGAGGGACAAAAGTATTCGGAAAGTTATACTGAAGCTACTTTAAAATTCCTGAAGTTGAACACGCAAGCGCAACAACGTGAAGCGGTTGTTCAAGGGCGAAGCCTATCGCCTTACCGGCTACGGTATAAGTTATCTGTCATTAAGTCCCTTTTGTCTTTTCTGCCCTTGAAAAAAGTAAATTATCTCTTGACTTGACGGACAAAAATTTGTAAAGTTCGCATCTGGAAAACCGGTAAACACAACACGATACACTGCTCGTATACTCAAGCTACTTTAAAATTCCTGGAGCTGAACACGCAAGCGCAACAACGTGAAGCGGTTGTTCAAGGGCGAAGCCTATCGCCCTACCGGCTACGGTATACCATACCGAAGTTACTTTAAATTCCCAAAACCGGACACGCAATCGCAAAAACGCGAAGCGGTTGTTTAAGGGTGAAATCCATTGCCTGTATCGGTTTTGGTACAGGTGTATTTCTATGGCAAAAAGAGATTTTGACGAAGAGATTGATGAAGAGGAAGTTATTGTTCGTAAGCGGCGGCGACCGATTAAGAAGCCTGTTGTCGATGAAGATGATGACGAAGATGTTGGTCGCGGCGGTAAAAATAAGAACAAAGACAAAAAAGAACAAGGCGACGATGACGACGAAGACGAAGAGGATAGTGATTTACTTCCTTCAACGGGTTTTGTTTGGCTTGATATTGCGCTTGATTGTTGGGACGATTACATTTATTGGGTGAAGGATCATTTGGCACTTGGTGTAGTTGTTGGGGTTTTGGGTTTTCTTATTTTTTTTACGCCGACGTTGCTTGTTACGATTTATATTTACAATTACATTCATCGTCCGACGTTGCAGAAGGCGATAGATGCTTATGATTTTGGGGCGTATGGAGAGTCGGGCAAGTTTGCGGAGATAGTTCTCAAATATACATCTGTCAACGATGATATAACTCGTGCCGGTGCGCTTTTTGTTCTTGGTGCATCGTCGTGTTCGATTGCGGAGATGTCGGGCGGCAACTCGCATGAATCGCCGAAGAAAAATTATTATCTCGCCGCCGCAAAATATCTTTCGGATTGCCGTGAACTTGGTTATTATCCGGGTCGAAAGGCGGAAGCTGCGTTTATGTTAGGCAAATCTTTTTATCTTGCGGGGGAGTTTGCCAAAGCGTGTGAGCCTTTGATTTTCGCGTTGGAAAATAATAATCCAAACAAAAAAATGATTTATTGGTATCTCGCGAATTCTTATATTCTCACTCCCGAAACCAACCCCAAAGAAGCTGACAAATACCTCAAATTGTTCCAAGCCGAAGAAACTACAACCGATGACGAATTATTTGAATCGGATTTGTTCGGCTCAATGATACAAGTTTACAGAAACGATCCGGACACCGCCGAACAAATTTTGCGAAAAGTTCCGCAATTTGACCAATACGATGTCATGAAGACTTTCATTAAAGGGCAAATTGCTTTTTTACGCGCAAACGCTCTTCGCCAAAAATCACTCACCAACGTTAAGCAATCAAAACCAAACGACACGAATCTCCCACCAACTTCCGCACCGACTCCCACGCCGACAGATACCAACTTTAGCCCCGATTTATTGCCCGACAGTAGTGATTACTTAAACTTGAACAAGACGCGAAAATCACTTAACAGCAATCTCAAACCGCGCAGTAATTTCCCAAACGGAGTTGTTGCGGCAACTACGATTTTTGAACCGGTTGACAAAAATTCCATTTATCACCGAATCAATTATCTTGCCCAAACAGAACCAAATGATCCAACAAATCCAGTAAATCCAAATCCCGAATCCGTTTCAACACCACCTGTTTGGTCGCCAGATGCGGTTATTACGTTACCGCCGGAGCCGTCGGATGCTGATTCATCTTCTGAGGGGTTGTCGTCGGACGGGGAATTTTTTCCGCCTTCGGGGACGGATTTGGAATCGCTTACAGTTGATCCGGTTGCCAGCACAACAAGACAAATCAAAGAATTAGCGCAACAAAAATATCTTGAGGCGATAGAGTTTTTCCGCGAGGTACGGAGAAAAGATTTATTTGAGAAGAAGTGGTTGCGGACGGCGGAGTTGTTGGAGGGCAAATGCAACGAGGAAATCGGCGAAATAAAAGAAGCAAAAAATCGATACCGCCAAGTAAGCGAAATTTTTCCAGACACTGACGAAGCGGCGGCGGCAGACTTTTTTTACGCTGAAATTGAACGCAATGAGGGACGATTTAGCGAAGTTATCGCGATTTATGACCGCGCGTTTGAAACACTTCGACAAAATCCGAATTATTCATGTCATTGGCTAACGCGAAAAAATATTAACCAAAAAACGCACGAGGTTCTCCAATGGTTAATGCGAAGACATGATTATCGCGGAGGAGTGGTTTTTCTTTCGCTTGTTCAAGGCATTATTGGGCGACCGGATATTGAGAAGTTTAGGGGCGAGTTTTACGAGAATTGGGGTAAAGAATTATACCAGCAGGCACAGAACCAAACAAAATTGCAACCCAATACAGGTGAACGTGCAAACGGACATATTGAAAAATTTCGCCGTGCCGGAGATGCGTTTGCTACGTTTGCCCGCTATCAATTCGGCGAGAAAAATTATGCGCTGCAAGTTTGGCGAAGTGCGGAAAATTACCGGTTGGGCAAGGACAATAAACACGGGATTGAATTGTACAAGGTATATTTGCGTGTCAATAAAACTGAGAGGCAAGCGGAAGCGTTGTTGTATATTGGCGAGATGTATATTCATCTTGCAATGATCGATCAAGCGATAGAGAATCTTGAAATGGCGTTGGCTGAATATCCGCGTGATAATTTGGTTTCAAAAATCAGGTTGACGTTAAGTTACGCGTACAACGAAAAACGCGAATTTGATAAAGCGAAACAACTATTGATCGCAAATTTGGTGGAAGGCATTTATGATCCGTCGTCTATAGTTTACAGTGATTCGGTTTATCTTCTTGCAAAATTATCTTATGAACGCGGCAACACAACCGACGCGATTGTCTATCTTGAGGACGCACTCAAAATTCACCCAAACGCGCCGCAATCCGCCGAAGCTCATTATTTTGTTTCGCGGTCGTATCTTGCGAGGGCGGACGCAACGCTTGATGCGATAAAAGATTCGGCACCAATCAGAGAAGTACAAGAACAAATTAGAGAGTCGGTTGCCAATGATAGAGGTTTAGCGTTGGAGCATATTAAGATGACGGAAACGTTGTTATCGCGGCGACGTGATATTAAAGAATTGTCCGATTCAGAGTCAATAATGTTGCGCAACGCGATGTTCGGAGCGGGCAAAATCATGATACTGCTTGAACAATACGAAAAAGCAATCGCAACTTTCAACATGGTCGCAACAAGATACAACGAACCGATTTCGCTTGACGCATTATTACAAATCGCGATTGCCTACAGACATTTGAATCGTCCCGAAGACGCGGTTTCGGTTCTAAATCGCGCAGAAATGCTATTGCAACAATTTGAAGAATCGGGTACTATCCCCAAAGAAAATAATTGGATGGCAAAAATCAAAGTCCAAAAAAATATAATAGCACCATAACCGGTACGTTGCCGCATTCACATTGGGGAATTTCTAAAAATTGATTTTATTCGAATTCGGTCGATTTATATCGACTGAAAATCGACCGAATTCGAAATAGTTTGTTTTTGGTATACCGTAGCCGGTAAGGCGATAGGCTTCGCCCCTGAACAACCGCTTCACGTTGTTGCGCTTGCGTGTTCAGCTTCAGGAATTTTAAAGTAGCTTTGGTATATCGTCCCTCCTGTCCCCTTTGTCCCTTATGTTTCTCCACTCACACTAATCACCAATAAAATAAAAAAATACCCATGACCACTATATTGCATTACCCTGCGCTTCCAGTAAATTCATTTAGTGAGCTGATTAAATTGCAAGAGGGTTTGTTGATGCGATTGGCGGCTGTTTCGTTGCAGCAATTGGAGCTTGTGAACGCGAGTAACATAACGACGTTGCTGCAACTTCTCGGACAAAAATATCAATTGCTCGACGAATATGAGGAAATCAGGCAAGCATTACGTTTACACGGCGAAGTTGATCCAGACGAGAGACAATGGAAAAATGATGCGGAGCGGGCTGACGCGAAAAATTCGATTGAACACAGCCGGCGATTGCTTGACGATATTATGCGCAACGATAAACAGAGTATGGATGAGATTGAATTGCAAAGAGAGGAGTTGAAGAATGAGATTTGTCGTTTTGACCGCATTTCACACACGCAACTAGGTTACGCCAAAACGGGAGGCGGCAAAACATTTGTCAGGCATTTTGACGTAAAAGAAAAATAATGTATACCGAAACCGGTATGGGCTATAGGCTTCGTCCCAGAACAACCGCTTCGAGAATTTTAAAACAGCTTGAGTGTACTCAAGCCACTTTAAATTTTCCGAAGCCTAGCGATTCGTGTTGGTTTTGGTATGGAAAGGAGTTGAAAATGATTCGTCCGACAGGTCAATTTCGAGCGATATTTAACGGGACAACAGTTCCTGTACTTGAGCAAGTTGTTAATTTTGACGAGGCGCGTCAAGCGTTGTTAGCGGGCAATGTTGCGAACTTTGACACGCCGCTTTATCAAGCTCGTGATGTGGATGTGGGAACGTTCAAGCACAAATTAGCGTTGGCGATAGAGCGAAAAAACAAACCGCCCGGCGCGTTTGGTCCTGATTATCCGTTGAAGAATGGGCGTTCTTCTGCGCATGGTGTTGTTTGGCCCGTTGACCATCAGATTTTATATCATGACAAGAACAATGTCGGCATGGAATTTCAAGTAACAGAGATGGCGAAAAATAACATGGAATTTAACACCGCCTTGAGCATAATGCGCCATCAAATGCTGCTATTACAAACAGCAATCAGTGAACGAGTGTAAAACCAAATTACATATACCGAAGCCGGTATAGTAACCGCCCATTATGCCCAAGCTGTTTTAAAATTCAGTAAGCTGATTACAGAAGCGCAACAACGTGAAGCGGTTGTTCAAGGGCGAAGCCTACCGCCCATACCGGCTTCGGTATAACGGTAAATTTATTTCAGGGCGATGCCTAACCACCACTCACCAACCACTCACAACCAACCACTAAATTCATGACAATTCGCACACGATTTGCTCCCAGTCCTACGGGTTACTTGCATATTGGCGGTGTTCGTACCGCGCTTTTTTGTTGGCTTTTTGCGCGTAAGCATGGCGGGCAATTTATTCTTCGTATTGACGATACGGATCAGCATCGCAATATTGACGAGGCGATAGCACCGATATTGCATGGTTTACGTTGGCTTGGAATTGACTGGGATGAGGGACCTGAAGTTGGCGGTATTCATGCGCCTTATTATCAATCGCAGAGGTCGGACAAATATCAAGCGACGGTTGACGAGTTACTTCGGCGTAAATTTGCGTATCGTGATTTTTCGCGGGCGGAAGAGATTCAAGCGGAAAGAGATATCGCCGTCAAAGAAAAGCGGACTTTCACGTATAGTCGGCGTTGGATGGCGGAAAAGGATGAGGACGTAAAGCGGTTTGAGGCGGAAGGTCGTCAAAGTGTGGTGCGGTTGAAGATGCCGCGTGAGGGCGAGTTAGTGATTGATGATTTGATTCGGGGCAAGGTTACGTTTGTTTGGGCGGACGAGCAAGATCATGTTATTCAACGGACGGACGGAACGTTTATTTATCATCTTGCCAATATCGTTGATGACGAGGATTTCAAAATTTCGCATGTAATTCGTGCGGAGGAGCATTTGTCGAATACGCCGCGTCAAATTTTCATGATCCAATCTCTCGGCTACAATTTACCGGCGTATGCTCATTTACCGTTTGTTGCCGAGCCGGGTAGTAAGACGAAATTGAGTAAGCGCAAGCTAGACAAATATCTGAAAAATAAAGATTTTGCCAAACTGGTAGAACACGGCAAATCAATTGCGATTCGTATTGGGCTTGAGACAGCGGACGATGATTTTAATCCTGTGATTGTGGATTTTTATGAGAAGGTTGGTTATTTACCGGAGGCGATTGTCAATTATATTGCGTTGGTTGGTTGGGCGTTGGATGACAAGACGGAGTTTTTTTCGAAGAAGGATTTGGTGGAGAAATTTTCGCTTGAGGGAGTAACTAAAGGAGCTGCGTCTTTTGATCCGCAGAAATTATTCGCGTTTGAGGAAAAACATTTTCTAACGTTGACAAATGACGAAAAAATAAGATTATGCACACCTTTTCTTGAAGCGGCAAAAATTTTTCCAAACGAGCACAGCGGCATTTTGGGCAAGTTAATTGAAGCGGCTGGGGACAGAATAAAGGTTGCCGGAGACATTTTGAATTTTTCAGATTTTTTCGCAGATGACAATTCGCTCAATTACGACGAATCCGTTTACGATAAACGAATCACAAATCAACCGGAATCGATAAAACTTTTGAAAGAGTTTTATGACTTGTTGGTGCGGCAGGAACAATTTGACAAACAATTATTAGAAAATCTAATGCAAAAATTTATTGATGATAAGTCAATAAAAATTGGTGATGTCATTCATGCGTTACGGGTTGTGGTAACGGGCAAGGGAGTAGGTCTTGGGATGTTCGAGACGCTGGAAATATTGGGCAAAAAACGCACGTTAAAAAGAATGGAACGTGTTTTTAAATATCCTTCTTCGCCTTTGCGGTGAAAAAAAAATTCGTGAGTGCGTAACGTGAGTTATACCGCAGCCGGTAAGGCGATGGGCTTCGCCCTTGAACAACCGCTTCACGTTGTTACGCTTGCGTGTTCAGCTTCGGGAATTTTAAAACAGCTTGAGCATATATACTGTTTTGAAATTCCCAAAATTTAACTAATTATATCGGCGATATTCTCCGATGTTACCAGCTAACTTAAGCCGGACATGCAAAGGATGAAACCTATTGCCCATGTCGGCTACGATATAACCAAAAAAATCAATCAAATGACAAAATTAATTACAAATTTGACAAAAAAAATCGCTCTGTTTCCTTTCGTGAGATTGCTCAATGTTAATATGGTAAAAGGGGGGGGGGGGGGCAGGACAGATAAACCTGCGGTAAAATTCTACCTAAACAGTACGTATTTCAATTGTTATACTCAAACTGTTTTAAAATTCTCGAAACTGAACGCGCGAGTAGAACAACGCGAAGCGGTTGTTCAAGGGCAATGCCTACCGCCCATACCGACGTTGTTACATAAAATTTCTTTTAGTGTGTTGGGGCGGGCAATTGTAAAGACGATCTTTGTGATAATGGGTTGTATTTTATTGGGCAATATCAATGCAACTACAATTGCAAACGAAACAACAAAATCACAAAGCCAATTTTTCCCTGAAAAATATTGCTTGATTCCGTTATCACAACCAAATCAAGTCCGAAGTGTTCCTTCTGAATTTCGTATTGATCAAAAAACGCAAGATATACCGAAGCCGACACTGGCAATAGGCTTCGCCCCTGAACAACCGCTTCGCGATGCTACGCTTGCGAATTTATGTCGTCCGATATCACATACTCCAGCAGTTTCAAGTTTCCCGAAGTTGAACACGGAATCGCAACAACGTGAAACGGTTGTTCAAAGGCGAAGCCTATTGCCAGTGTCGGCGTTGAAATTCAAGCGTTGGTCGGATGTGAAAGATCGTCAATTTACCGCCGATCAACAGTATTCACGGCGACCGTTTTATACGTCGCTACAAAAGATTGGCGAGGATCACAAGAATTATTATTCGTTTAGCAATTTATATTATCTTGGGCTGGCGACGGGTTTTCATGCGGTTCTTTCCAATACATCTGTTGACCAAAATTTTCGCGATTGGTATCAAGACGACATGAGAACATCTTCGACTGATAGAGTATCGAGAAGTTTGAAGATTTTTGGCGAGGGTACGTTGTGGATTCCGGTTTTTGGGGTTACGGCGGGTGTTTATTGTTTTGCGCAAAAATATACGAACAATTATTTTGCGGACAATTTTGTTGGCGACTTATCGGTACAAACGATACGTTCTTATTTGGTTGGCACGCCGACGCTTTTGTTGGGACAATTTATGTTGGGTTGTTCACGTCCTCGTGAATTTCGTTCTTATCATTCGGCGTGGCGTCCATTTCGGGATACCAATTCTTTTAGCGGGCATGCGTTTATTGGGGCAACTCCATTTTTAGTTGCGGCGCAGATGACGGATCGGCTATGGTTAAAATCCTTCTTTTATGTTTGTTCAACATTTGCGGGCATTAGTCGTATTAACGATGATAGTCATTATTTATCTCAAGTATTATTAGGTTGGTTTATAGCTCATCTTTCTGTTTCCGCCGTTTGCAAAACCGAAAGCGCATTTGCAAACAACCAATTCAAAGTCTTCCCAATTGCAGATTCCAAAAACATCGGCATAGGAATAAGCTTTTCAAGATAACCGATAGCAAAGCCGATAGGCATAGACTTGCACAAAATGAGCATAGGAAAGTTCTAAAAAACCATTTTAAAAAATCAGCAC
The DNA here is from genome assembly GCA_031268995.1 of Planctomycetaceae bacterium. GTDB lineage: Bacteria > Planctomycetota > Planctomycetia > Pirellulales > Thermoguttaceae > WRKP01. The sequence continues at coordinate 956 of JAIRWK010000224.1, read as the reverse complement.
GCAGACAACACAGATTTGGAAGAGATATTCGCAAGATCAAAAAATAGAATCTGATCCGCAATTATACTCAAGCTGTTTTAAAATTCCTGAAGCTGCGGCAAACCTACAACGCAAAGCGTTAGGCAAGCGCAACAACGTGAAGCGGCTGTTCAGGGGCGAAGCCTATCGCCTTACTGACTACGGTATTCCTTAAAGAATCTGGCACTATCTGCGTGCTGATTTTTTAAAATGGACAAAGGTATTTTGTAACTATTCAGTTGCTTTTAAATAACCACAGAGAGCACAGAGTTCACAGAGATAAATTTTTTGAAAATGAAATGTAACTATTCAGTAGCCTAAAAAGATTTATACTAAAGGAGTTAAATCCTATTACCGATTTGTTGTAAATTTAACGATCAAATCCATAATTGCTTAAATGTTAGCAGCTTAGGTTTTTGTACCTATATTTATTGACATAAATCACTTAATTTTGACAAATTGTAACTCCTGTACAAATAACGGTTTTATACTACTGAATAGTTACAATATTTTTTGTGTCTATGTTATGAAACCCTTGATTTTCCAGCACATCAATTTTTGAAAAATAATATATGATACGATAATACAATAAAATTTGGCGTTTTTTGATGTTTCAACTCCTTTGATTTATAGTGTGAAATGCCATTTTGCAAAAGTTCAGTTATAATCTCGCGTCTAGTTTGGTGGAGTGGGGCGGGTTTTGTGAAATTCTGCTCTTTGGGAACTTCACTTGTCGGGGTTTAACCGCAATGAAATTTTATGCTGAAACTACTTTGAAGGGGTATAATTTTTGTTGCGTTTAGATAGTTGTTTATTGTGTTGTTAACTCATGTTACGCATCGGTGATAACCAGACGTATTTTCCTCGTCCCGTTAGGGACGAAATGTTGGTAGAAAATATGGTAAAAACATATTTCGTATCCCGTAGGGACACAATGT
>JAIRWK010000223.1 GCA_031268995.1 Planctomycetaceae bacterium | reverse complement strand
ATTGCCTCATTGAAGGCGTTGCACCGAACACTCAAGGATCGTAAAGAAGCCGACCGCGTGAAAGTTGTTGTGTCGCTTGCTACAGGTTGGTCAGTTTCTCGTGTTGCGGAGATTCTCTTGCTTGATGAAAACACGGTTCGTAGTTATTTTGACAAGTATGTTCACGGCGGCGAGGAGGAACTTCTTGAGTTTAATTATGTTGGTCGTCAACCGACGTTGACCGTGAAACAAGAAAAGGCACTTGCGCGGTATCTTGACGCTAACGTATATTTGAGCAGTAGCGAAATTCGTCATTATATTAAAAAAACTTTTGGAGTTGCTTTCCAACCCAGCGGTGTGAAAGCTTTGCTTCATCGTCTTGATTTTGTCTATAAAAAAACGAAACATGTGCCTGGTAAGCTAGACCCTCAAGCCCAACAGGAATTTATTGCGTATTACGAACAACTCAAGAAAACAAAGGGCGAAAACGATCCGATTTATTTTGGCGATGCGGTTCACCCTCAATAGAATAGTATTCCTTCCTACGGTTGGATACGTCATGGTAAGGACAAGGAATTGCGGTCTCATGTCGGTCGTAAATGAGTGAATATCAACGGAGCGGTGAATATCAATTCATTGGAAATAACGACAGATTTTTCCAAGGCAATCAGCGACCGTTCAACACTTCGTCTGTTGCAGAAATTAGAAAAAAGCATTCTGACGCAAAGGAGATTCACGTGATTTTGGACAATGCGAGTTACTACAAATCGAAGTTGTTACGAGAACGATTGGCGGGTTCTAAAATAATATTACATTATTTATCGGGTTATTCTCCGAATTTAAATGTGATAGAGCGTTTGTGGAAATTTTTTAAGAAGAAAATATTGTACAATAGATACTACGAAAAGTTTGACGATTTTCTTTCGGCATGCAAGGGCTTTTTGCGGTACAAAAAAAAGTTCCGCGATGAACTACGTACTCTACTAACTGAAAAATTCCAAACCTTCAACAAAAAAAATGAAATCTAAAACAGCTCAAGTATAAATTAAAAATGTCTAAATCACGTTATGCTCGTCAAATTGCGTTTCATGGAGTTGGTGTTTCTGGGCAAGAGAAATTGTCGGCTTCAACTGTTGCGGTGGTAGGTATTGGTGCGCTTGGTACGGTGGTTTCTGACGTTTTGTGTCGTGCGGGTGTTGGTTGTTTACGATTGGTGGATCGGGATTATGTTGAGTTTACGAATTTGCAGCGTCAAGTTTTATTTACGGAGAGTGATGCGGTCAAACGGTCGCCGAAGGCGGTTGCGGCGTGTGAGTATTTGGCGGGGGTCAATTCTGAGATTGTGTTGGAACCGGTTGTGTCGGAGGTGAATTCGGGAAATATTGTACAAATATTGGGCGGTGTTGATTTGGTTTTGGATGCGGTTGACAACTGGGAGACGCGGTTTTTGATCAATGAGTGGAGTGTTAAAAACGGGGTTACGTGGATTTATTCGGCGGCGTTGGGTTCGCAAGGGATGACAATGAATTTTTGTTACGATAAGTCGGACAAGTTAAAATTTTCCACAGAATCCCAAAAGTTGCCCTCACAATTGTCGGTGTCAAATCGTCCTTGTCTGCGTTGTTTTATTCCTGCCGATCAACCGCAAACACAACAGCAAAGTTGCGCTACTGCGGGAATTTTGGCAATGACAACAGGAACAATCGCGTCCATTCAAGCCGCCGAAGCAATCAAAATCCTAACCAACGCAAACACAATTCGTGAAGATTTGTTGACGATAGATGTGTGGAATAATCGTTTCAAAAATATCAAAATAGATCGTGATATTGATTGTCCGGTTTGTGTGCGTGGTGAGTATGAGTATTTGTTGCGAAGCGGCGGTATGATGGTTCAAAAACTTTGCGGGCGGGATTCTATTCAAATTGTTCCTGATTTGCAGGCGAAAATAAATTTAGAATTATTTGCCGAAAATCTCAAAGGCGTTGGCAAATTGGAAGTGAACCAATACATTTTGAATTTCGCAAACGAAGAATTTCAATTCACCCTATTCCAAGACGGACGCGCAATAATCGAAAACGCCAAAGACGAAATACACGCAAAATCAATCTACAACGAATTTATCGGTTTGCGATAATACGCTCACAAAATAAAAAGATGGCTGATCACAATAACAACCACAAAATACACGAAAGCTAAAAAAATTATGAAATTTAACTGAGTCAATAAATTTTTTCGCGCAACAGAATATTCTTCTAACTTGAACATACCCCATAGCCAGCTTATCGGAATAAATATAAATACCGCCTCAACAATAACAGAAATATAAATCATAACATGTTTATAAGTTATAGTTATGATTTGTTGCCGTTGAAAACTGATTTCGCCTTCTGCTCCAGAATATAGTGAAAAACACGCACTGAATACGGACATGATCATAACGATTGCCGCTATGATCATGTTGTGTAATCTCTGCGACAATTCATTTTTTTCTTTTTCATCGGTCTCCAATCTTCTTTTACTCAACAGGACAAAAATCAATCCAAGTAAATAAATATTGGTAAATACCAAAAAACCAACGCCCAAAATAACATTGCCCATCATATATTTTTTTGTAACCGTTCACGGGTTATTCAAAAAACTGCATTTCATGCTTCTGCAAATTGTGTTCATTACCTATTTTATCATGATTTTTCAGAAAAATACGAAAAACAATATTTTTGAGTTCACCGAGTCACCACATATAGTATGTCAACCATTGGTAAGCACACTGTTTTAAAAAACCGTGAACGGTTACATTTTTTTCAACACGAAAAGCACGAAAGAGGATTTAAAAAGATCTTCGTGCCTTTTCGTGTTAAAAAATTCCTCCTTGAACTTTTACTAAAAATTTAATTTGTTTTGGTTATCTTGTCGGACATTTCATTCTCTTTAGATTCGCCTTTTACAAACTTACGAAGTTGAAGTAAAAACAAAACAGCCATACCGCCAAAATAAATAAACATATTTACATCTTTGGGAATAATCTCCGACAGCAAAGGAATATAATAACTGAACTTTTGCAAATTTTATAATTATTTGTATTAAAATGGGTTATAACAAAATTTATTAACTTTGTTATATTTTGACACAAAAATATTTTTTGTGTCTATGTTATGAAACCCTT
>JAIRWK010000182.1 GCA_031268995.1 Planctomycetaceae bacterium | reverse complement strand
TGAAACAGGTATTCCTCCGACGAACAACTTAGCGGAACAAACGATACGAAGAGTGGTTTTGAACCGGCGAATCACGCAAGGAACACGCAGCGATTGGGGCAACCGCTTCTGGTCAATCTTGAAAACATGCGTTCAACAAGGAAAAAATATCATGCAATTACTAAAAAATTGCATCAAAATAAATATATTACACTAAGAAAAATAATAAATTCGTAAGGAAATAACCGTGAACGGTTACAATAATTTTAGGGGTATAACAGAGGATAGATTACAAGATCTTCGAGTATCCAATAATGCTGATTTACAAACATGGATGGATACAGGAGTTAAAGTACCAAATAAAGCTAGACTAATTAACGCCAGACTGTCGGGACCACAAAGGTATAAAGGCGGAATTCAAGGAAGAATTATGGAGGTAAAGCAACAAGACCAGTATTTTTCCGCTCCTGAAAATATAAAACAAGCTATCGATACCGTTCTACGTCAAACTCAAAAAGATGCGAATCAAATGAGGCTCAAATTGAAGTACCCCAAAGTATTGGCAAAATTGCAAGCAATTAATGACGGAGAAGTTACACATGGACTAGATGATGGAACACACTTGGCACTAGGATCGAATTACGAATACCGATTAAATCGATTCGCTAAGGGTACCCCCGAATACGCTGAACAGGTCGCCGATTTACAAGCTACCGCCGGACATGAAATGGGACACGTCATAGCAAACATACAAGAAGTTCCATTTAGATTTTTTGTTTATTGGTTGTTGTTTACCGGTGTGAAATTTTTGGGCAATTTTATAATAGTACCGCCCCACGAAAGCCCAACACCAAAACCTATTAGCATCACAAATTCTTCCGGTCGAAGCATTTCCGCATTCCACGCATCCACAATTGCAATTGGAATACTACTTGAAACGGTATTGCCACGTGTCAGCATATTGTTGAAATATTTCGATTCGTCAATTCCGCAAAGTTCACGCAACCTTTGAAGCATGTACTTGTTCGCTTGATGAAAAATAAAACAACCAATATCAGATTTTGCTTTGCCGCTCTTCACCAATAATTCCTCAACCGTCGGTGGAACCCGCTCTATCGCAAATGAAAAAATTCCGGGTCCGTGCATCAATAATTGTTCTTGCGATCTTATGCTTCCTTTGTGGTCTAGTACGGCTTCCGAAGTTGCTGCGGACTTGGGCAAACGATGACCGCCCGCTTGCACTATAAGTAAATCCGCACCGCTGCCGTCAGTTCCAAATACAAAAGGACCGATTGGCGAATTTGAATTATCGTTACAACTATTGCCCGCAACTTCCGCCCGCGTCAATAACGTACAAGCAGCACCGTCACCAAATAGAGGACGGCTCGATCTGTCTTGCGGATTTATGTACTTTGAGTAAGTCTCCGAAGTAATGAACAGAATCTTGTCCGCAACTCCAGTTTCAATCAAACCTTTGCAAATACTAAGCCCGTAAATATAACCACTGCACCCAAGATTAAAATCAAACGCACCCGCCGACTTTGGCAACCCTAAACGCTCGTGCATAACACAAGCCGTACTCGGCAAAAAATAATCCGGCGATTGCGTGCAAAAAACAATATGGTCAATATCGTCCGGCTTGCAAACGCCAGCATCAAACAAAAGCTCCGCCGCCTTAACTCCCAGATCAGAAGCCGTCTCATCTTGTGCCGCTATCGGACGACGCGAAATCCCAAGCTTGCGCACAATTTTCTCCTCCGTCCAATCAGGAAAACAACTCGCCAACTCCGAATTGTCAAGCCAACCGTCAGGAAGATAAAACGAAATACTACTAATCTCCGCCAAGTTATACATAAATCAGACAACAATTTTTTAACAACTTTCTCAAAAAACTCCCAATCATTAAAATGCTACACCGCAGCCAGTGGACGATAGGCTTCGGCATAATTCAATCAAACCCTGTGCGTTTCAATAACCAAAACGTAAAATAACCAACAACAAATAAACCCAAAACAAAAAGTAAATAAGCATACGGTAACGGAATAACATTTTTCGTAAATTCCGTGTACTCCGACATACCAAAAATCCCCGCAATAACATTCATCGGTAAAAAAAGTATCGATAACACCGTCAATCGTTTCATCAATATATTGAGGTTGTTATTGACCATCGACGCGCGGGCATCGTTCATTCCCGACATGATGACGGAATAAATTTCAGCTTGTTTGTAACATTGCGTATTGTCAACACTTAAATCGTCAAGTTGCTCTTCGTGTTCGCTTGTAAAACCAATCTTTGCCGAGTTTGCCCGCAGCTTGTCAATTAGAACGCCATTCGATGAAATTGCACTCAAATAATACGTCATACTTTGGCTCAAACGAAACAAATGCATCAAATGTTTGTTACTCATTGAAGTTTCCAGTTTCTTTTCTAGTTCGTCAACGATCATGCTAATTGCTCTGATGTGTCCGAGAAATTGCGAAATTGATCTCGCGATCAAACGAAGCAATACTTCACGCAATCCGCCGATAATATTTGACACATCTTTGCCGTGATCAAAAATCGTAATATCATCACTTAACACCGCAATCAATCTATCCTTGAACAGATACAATCCCATTGAACATATCCGAAACAAAAAATCATCACCGTCTGAATAATGACGCGGACGTTTGAAAATAACCGCAACATGTTCGGGTTCAAATTCCACTCGTGATAACTCATCAGGGTCAAGCGCACTACTCAACGTATGCTCGTCCAAATTCAACTCGCCGACAAGATAAAGCCGTTCGATTTCACTTGGATTGATAAAAACCACTATTCGCGAATTTTCATTTTCCGTTGGGGTAAGCCGCCCGTCAATAATCTCAAAATATTTTCGCATAACTTCCTCACTCTCCGCAATATTCTCTCCTTCAACACACACCGTAAGCCAGTTCGCTCTCAAAGAAACAGCTTAAACATGAAACGCCCAAATCAAACAGCCGAAATACTACCACAAACAGAACACGTCGGCAAGAGCAGAAAAAAAGTTAGCGATTCAATCAATTAGATTCCCTTGCGAATTAACAAAATCAGCACGCAGATAACGCAGATTTATGAAGACATTCGCAAGATCAGAAAATAAAATCCGATCCGCGAATATCCCTATAAATCTGCGTCGTCTACGTGCTGATTTATAAATGGACAAAACGTTAGGTAGGTTTTTGGAAATTCGCTATTATTTGAAATAGAGTCCGCGTCGTCTGCGGCGGTTTGTTAGAAAGGTTTCGGTTATGTCTGCTTTTTCGTCGAGGAATCTTTCTTTGGCATCGTTTGCAAAATAATATGACGCATCGTCGCAATTGTCTATTTCCGAATAGGGACTCCACACATCTTTGTCCGAATCGAATCCCTTGACAACATCTAAAAAACATTCCGTGTCAACATTGCACACCAAATTCGAACCTGCAACCGCTGACGCTCCAATATACTTTCGCACCTTGTCAATCAATCGTATTAATCCAGCCGATTGTTGCGGAATATCAAATATCACCAACGCCGCACCCGCGATCTTTGAAAAACCAACCGCCGAAAGAAATCCCTCCAACCCGTCAACCGAAAACACCAAAATATCACCGTCAGAATAATCACACAAAAATCCAGATTGACCGACAAACCGAATTTGACGAACTCCGCCGCACGTCATTAAACTCAACGATAATTGATCCAATTGAAACGATAGTTTTACACCGCTCGACAACTTGATCTCATTGCCGTCCGCCGCAATTGATTCAATTCCCATCGTCGCCGTATTGGGAATGTACGATAACTCGCTCAATAATTCATTCGGGACAAAAAATTGTAGCGGTGGTAAATCGGATGTGATTTCTGAAATTTCACAGAGTTTTAAATTAATTTGTCGTTGGCGGTCAAATTTTAGTTGTTCGATAAAATTCCAGTCAATTTTTTCACGCCCCGTGATCACGATATTGCGGACATCGCCGACCACTCCGCCAATTTGACATAAACCATTCCAAAAATCACGCGACGGATTTATCGCCGTACCGTTGCCCTTAAACATAACAAAATAATCACAACCAACACTCCTGCTCAACAACATATTATCACCAACACCGCCGCCGTTGTTACCACCAACACCGACACGCGGAAACATCAATAACGGTAAATCCGCCGCCAATCGCGATTCTCGCCAAAACTTTCTATCCGACAATTGCAACCAATTTTCATTAGCCGATACCGCCGCCTTGTAACACTCGTCAAAACCGTCGATCTGCTGCAATTGTGCAAACGTTTCCCGCGTCAACCCGTTATTATCTTTCTTGCACGACGCACGAATCGCCGTCTCAAATATCGAAACGAACAGCTTGTCGTCAAACTCCCGCGCCTTCCGCAATCCGTCATTCAACAACGTAAAAATCCCACCGCCGCAATTTTCCGCCGACTCATCTTCAATGCCATCGTTGACCTCACTGCTTTTGACCAAAAACGCCAAAATATCCGGTAAACGATATTGCCCAATCCGCCAATCCGAATCCGGCATCGCGGTTGCAATTCCGTTGTTGGAGATGTCCGGTTTGGTTTTGGGAATTTTTGTAACGTTATTTTGCGTGTTGTTATTTTTTGCAACTTGGGCGGGCAAAGGTTTGGCGGGTTGTTGCAAATTTGACGGCGTTGGCGGTGCCGATTGTTTTTTGTGGCTCAACTGTTGAGTTGCAATTTGCGGCGCAAATGACATTGGAGTTGTGGGAGAGTTAGTTGTTGTTTTTACCGATGGGGCAGAAGAGTCAACAATCGTTGCAACAGAGTCAAAAGTCTCCGCAACATTAGAATTAACGGTGGTTAATCCGGCGTTGTCGGACGGATCAATTATAGCGGCTGTTTGCGGCAACGGCGTTTCGGCTGGCATTTCTTCACTCGCAACAGTCTGTTTTGGATTCGCCGGCAAAAAACGACGCTCAATATTCAACTTACCACGTTTTCTCTTGACTGGACTTTGTCTTAACATAATCAAATTATACCGAAACCGGTGTGGATAATAATTTTCAACTTTTGGGGCAACAGCTCACAAAAAACTTTCCAAAATTCAGAGTGCAGATCAGTATACAAAACAGAGAATATCAGTCAAGTATTACAATAAGCTAAAATAGATAAAATTTCACAAATTTACCGATTACAGATATGATTTTAACGATTATCACAATTTATAGACCTTTGGTGTATTTTGTTCATCCAAAAATATCAGCACGCCAATAACGCAAATTTCATCTTCCGATCTTGCGAATCTTCTCCAAATCTACGTCGTTTGCGTGTTGACATACTCAAGCTGTTTTAAAATTCCTGAAGCTGGACACGTTCCTGAAGCTGGACACGTTCCTGAAGCTGGACACGCAAGCGCAACAACGTGAAGCGGTTGTTCAGGGGCGAAGCCTATCGCCTTACCGGCTGCGGTATATTTAATTTTTTGGTTTTGGTTGGAAGTGTAGGAGGGATTTTATTGGGTTGCGGAAGAAGAGGAAGTTTGTTTTTTTGTTTTTGATTTCTTTTTCTTTGGTGGTGAGATTTATTTTTTCCTTTTTGCAAATGTATTCGAGATTTTTTTGGAATCTGATGAAACGTTGGTTGTTTTCTGCACTCATTGCTTTGCGGTAGGCGAAATGTAGGATTTTTGACGGGAGTATTCCTCTTTCATTGCAATCAATCACAAAATCACAATACGACGCATCCTCGCTCGTAAAAACAAAAAGTGTGTTTTGTAATTCGGTAGATGTCAATTTAGAGTACGTCGTGGTAATCGACTTGCTTTTGGTAGTAAACGAATCATTCACCACTTGGCAATAAACAGAATTATTGGCAAAAACACAAAAAAGAAACAATAAAATCACAACCGTCAAAAAATTTCTCAATGACAAAATATCTCTCCTTTTAAAATCCATTAAGGGAACTTCCAAAAATCTACAAACCGTAAAAATATTATACCGTAGCCGGTATGGCGATAGGCTTCGCCTTTGAACAACTACTTCACGTTGTTACGCTTACGTGTTCAATTTCAGGAATTTAAAGTAGCTTGATTATACATCGAAGTCGCAATAAAAATGTCAAACTGTTAATTTCAAATTTCGTAGCTCGCAAAAAAAATAGTTTTTTAGAAGTTTCCCAAAGGGAATCTTTAAAAAATACTACTTGCCCAAAATTGTCAAAAACAAATTATTCCAAATTCGATTGATCTTCAGTCGATAGAAATCGACTGAATTCGAATAAATTAATTTTTTAAAAATTCCCATTCAATGATGAAGCCTGCCATCCATACCGGCTACAGGTTAAAAGCATTTATCCTAGAAAGAGTTTCAGTGTTGGTTTGGTTTGTTGTTTTTTGGGTTCATTTTTTGGAGTTATTTTTTGTTTTACGATTTCGAAATTTTCTGGGGTGTCGTTTGTTCTGGTGTTGTTGTAAAATTCTTTTTCTGGAGAGAATACGCGGATTGTTGGCAATTTTAGAATTGTTTCATTTTCGCGTGCGGCGGCGTTTGGTACTTCTGCTTTGGCAGCATAAAGCGATAACGCCATCAACGGGAAATAAACTGAATAATAATGATATTTCAAATAAAATACCATTGGAAAACCCGTTCCCGTAAATTCAGGTTCATACCACGTACCATCTTCTCTTTGCCTGTCTAAAAGAAATTTTATTCCTCGTTGCACGGCGGGATCGTTTTGTTTTCCTGCGGCAATAAGTCCCATCAACGCCCAAGCGGTTTGCGAAGCGGTTGGTGTGCCGTGTCCACGAAGCGACGGCTCAAAATACGAATCCGGCGACTCGCCCCAACCACCGCTCGGATGTTGATGCGACAAAAACCAATTCGCCCCTGCAACCACCGCCGAATCCTCACCCCCCACTCCAACACTCGTCAAACCTGTGAGAGCTTGCCACGTACCGTAGATATAATTGACTCCCCAACGCCCAAACCAACTGCCGTCAGCTTGTTGTTCACGCTTAATATAAGAAACAACACGGTCTATCACCGAACTTTGCCCAACACGAAAACCAAGACGACCAAGCGATTCCATTACACGACCCGTCAAATCAGGTGTACTAGGATCGATCATTGCGTTGTGATCTGCGAATGGAACTTTGCAGAGAATTTCTTTGTTATTATTTCGGTCAAACGCTCCCCAGCCACCGTCTTTATTCTGCATCGCGAGCAGCCAACGCAAACCACTTTCCAACGCCGCTGTTGTTTCGGCAGGGTCAAGTTGATTCGAATTATCGTCGTCGTTTTGGGTGCTATCATTTTCGGATTCGGTCAACCGCAAATCCGGCGGCAACACACCGGCTCTACTTCGATTGCCCACAACCTCTTCAATTATGTCCCTAATTTCCCGCAACATAATACGCCGTGATTGCAAAACCGATTCGGGATTCGCCTCGTCGAAACGCCCGGCAAGCACCATCAATGCCATCGCGGTATCGTCGTTGTCGGGGTAAAAGGCGTTGTTAAATTCAAAACACCAACCGGAAATTTTTTTGGATTCATCTTTCAATTTAATATTATTTTTCCAATCGCCGTCTTGTTTAATGTGCCGCGAGCGTACCCATTGTAAGCCCCTGCGGACTGACGGATTTGACGCAGTCAAACCACCAAGCATTAACGCTTTCAACGTCAAAGCAGTGTCCCAAACGGGCGATTTGCAAGGTTGGATTCTTATGCTGTTTCGATTTTCGTTTCGGATAACGTGCGAGTTGAGTTGGTTGCGGAAGTAAATTATTTCTTCGGAGTCATCCGCGTAACCTAAACTTTTCAACGCAATCCAACTCCAAATTATCGGCGGATAAATTGCGCCGGGACCGTCGCTGTTTTGGCAATGTTCCAACGTCCAATTTTTAGCGGATTCGATTGCGCGATTTCGCAACGGCGTGAGTTTGAGTTTTCGACACGCCCAGATCAACGAATTGCAACATCGAAAAAATTTGTCCCAAGAGAACGGGGTTGAAGTTCTTTTTTTACCGGGAGCGGTGAGCGGTTCCCATTTGTCCGGCGTTTTGATAAAGAGCTCCTTGATCGCGGAAGTGTAAGGCAAATCCCGAACAGGTGCCAACGCCGAAACGATTGACAGCGGCACAAATATAGTTCTTGACCACGCGCTCATTGAGTAGATATTTATCGGAAACCATTTTGGCAACAACATCATCTGCGGTGGTACGGCAGGGCAACAATGATGCGGAATTTGCCCAAGTATCGCAAGATAAAACCGAGTAAAACTGTTCACCTTGTCAACTCCGCCTAACTCAAGTGCTCGCACTCGTGCCTTTATCATGTAGTTTACGTTTGGCGAGTGTCCTGTGATTTTTAGGGCAAAATATGCTTTGACCGTGTTGTTTACATCTGAATTTCCGCCGGTGTACATTCCCCAACCTCCATCGGGTAACTGCGTATCCAATAAGTGTGTTGCGCATTGTTGAGCGAGTTCCGATTTTTCCTCGCCAAGAAACGCGAGCAACAAAATCGTTTCACTTTGCAACAACGCATCGCCCTCAAGTTCGGCGACCCAATAACCGTCGGGATGTTGGTGGTTGAAGAAGAATTGTTGTGTGGAGGCGATTGCGCGGCGCAATTCTGACGGCGGAATGTTGGGGCAATTTTCGGTTGTGTCGGAGTTGTTATTGATTTTATTATTTTCGAGATTTTGGTTTTGTGGGTTAATTGAGTTACTGCGGAGAGGAGTTCTGCCAGACAGATTACCGTTTGGGTTGTCGTAAAACATTGTCATATTGTGCGGGGCGAAATTCCTTTTGTTGAACCAACGACTATTTTCGTTCGAGTCATTTTGGTTCATGCTATAAAAATATTTGTCCATAAAACCTTCCATAGTTTTTGGACTGCCCGCAACCTAAATTCCGCATTATCCAGAACACCAAAATTCACAGCACGAACAGTATAAAATTAACCTGAGTGTATGTACTCAAGCTGTTTTGAAATTCCCTAAGCTGAATACGCAATCGCAACAACGTGAAGCGGTTGTTCAAGGGCGAAGCCTATCGCCCTACCGGCTACGGTGTAATATGTTGCTAAAAAACGATCACACAACAACCACCAGACAACAAGCGGAATTGTACACAAAAATAAAAAAACATGCAAGAGGAAAAATCCCCAAAAAATGATTTTCCGCATCTTTTTTCCAATATTTTTAAGGGACAACGCGCAACAGCCAACCGCAATGAGGCAAGTATACTCAAGCTACTTTAGCAGAACACGTAAGCGCAACAACGTGAAGCGGTTGTTCAAGGGCGAAGCCCATCACCCTACCGGCTACGGTATAATAGAAAAATGCAGTACAGAAAAAAAGTGGCGGGGACAGGATTCGAACCTGTGACCTTGAGGTTATGAGCCTCACGGGCTACCAACTGCCCTACCCCGCGACAAGAATTATCAATCGTCGGTAAAAAAGAACAAAACCGCCGCCAAACCTTGACAACAATAAAAGTCCCAACCGCCTCAATCAATGAACTCGCGAAATTATATGCACATCCCAAAAAATGTCGAGGGGGGGCAGCAAAATTTAAACAAGAACACGATAGAAAAAATCAATTACACCCAAATAAACAAGCCATATATATACTGTAGCCGGTAGGGCGATAGGCTTCGCCCTTGAACAACCGCTTCACGTTGTTGCGCTTGCGTGTTCAGCTTTGGGAATTTTAAAACAGCTTGAGTATACCTCAATACTAATGGTTTCGCCATTTCAAAAAACTCCGTTCTGGGGATTCCACGAAAATGGAAATCGGGTAGAATGACGCGAGTCGCCAAAAAAATCAAAGTATGCGCAAGCTGAAAGTATGCGCAAGCTGTTTTAAAATTTCGGAAGCTGCGGTATAAAACAAAATTCACTGATTGAGGTTGGCGGTCAACGATTCGGTGTTGGATGGCAAGTGATTTTTTTGACTGGAATTGTTTTTTGTTGTTTGTGGGAGTTTTTTGGGACTTCTTTTTGACTGGAAATTTTTAACCTTTTAACAAATTAAGAAAAATTTTAACATGGCAGATAATGATAATGTTCAAGCGGGTAAGACTTTTGGGATTGGTATTCCGCAAAAGACTGAGGGATTTTTTCTCAAAGGCAGCTCGCAACTTGATTGGGGAATGAAAAATCGGTTATCGCAGATTTTTTGTTCCAAGACCGGACGTTCCGTGATGTTGGCGTTTGATCATGGCTATATTATGGGACCGACGAGCGGGTTGGAGCGGATGGATTTGACGATAGTGCCGTTGATAGAGTACGCGGATTGTATCATGTGTACTCGCGGGGCAATTCGTAGTATTGTTCCGCCGGAAAACAAAAAACCTTTATCGTTGCGTTATTCGTCCGGTACGACAATTTTGACGGATTTGAATGATGAGTGTGTGATTGATATTGATGATGCGATTCGGTTGAATGCGTCGTTATTGGCGATTATGGTTGCGATAGGCGATCCGAAGCATGAGGCAATTACGATTCGGAATCTTGCAAAAACGGTTGATCTTGGGATGCGTTATTCTATTCCAACGATGGGAGTTACAGCAGTCGGCAAAGAACTTGCTCGTGATGCGCGGTATTTGGGCATGGCGAGCCGCGTGTGTGCGGAAAACGGCGCGCATGTTATCAAGACATATTATTGTAACGAAAATTTTGCGCAGGTTGTCAATGCGGTTTCGGTGCCGATAGTTATTGCGGGCGGTAAGAAATTGCCGGAGAAGGATGCTCTTGACATGGCGTATCGGGCAATAAACGACGGTGCCGCCGGTGTTGACATGGGACGAAATATTTTCCAAGCCGAAAATCCAATCGCAATGATAAAAGCAGTACGAGAAGTTGTACACAAAAACACAAAACCAGAAGAAGCACTAAAACTGTACGAAGAACTAAAACACGCAAAATGAATGCTGTACATTTGACACGTCTTACGCCTGCAGGTCGTGGTGGTGTGGCGACTTTGTTGCTTGCGGGGGAAAATGCGTTGGATATTTTTTTGTCGCGGTTTGTTTCTGCGTCAAATTTGAGTCGTTTGAATTATTCGTCGTCGCGTCCGTATTTTGGCAAATTGCGTATCGACGAAAGTGAACAATATACTCAAGCTGTTTTGAAATTCCCGCAGCTGAACACGCAAGCGCAACAACGTGAGGCGGTTGTTCAGGGGCGAAGCCTACCTCCCATACCGGCTTCGGTATGGGAGGAAATTATTGTACGAATAATAAATTCAGACAATATTGAAATTCATTGCCACGGCGGTAACGCAATTTTTACAGCTATCGAAAAATCATTCGTCAACGACGGCGTTCAGACAAAAAATCAATTACACCCAAGTTGTCTTACAAAACCTGAAGCCGTAAACACAAACACCACACCGCAAAACGATTGCCCAACGACGAATCTCGCCGCTGATAACAGTTACGGTGAATTTATCGACACGGATTCGCAACGCGAATTAGCCTTACGTTTATTGCCTTTTGCAACAACAGAGCGTGTTGCGCAAATATTGCTTGACCAATATCACGGCGCGATGGAACATGAGTTAGCCGAAATTGACAAATTGACAGCAATGATTGCTCGAATGGCTGTATCCGAAACTGAAGATTTGCGGTCCCAATTACGCCAACATCTGCAGCGTATTGAGGAAAATAAATTGGCAGGTCAACATTTGATTAAACCATTCCGCGTAGTATTGACCGGCAAAACTAATGTCGGCAAAAGTAGCTTGTTCAACGCAATACTCGGTTACAACCGCGCAATTGTTAGCCCGTTGTCGGGAACAACACGCGATGTTGTTGTTGCGCAAACGTCGATTGCCGGATTTCCCGTTGAGATATACGACACCGCAGGTATCCGCAATAAAAGCACTGACGAAATTGAACACGAAGGAATCAGGCGAACTATTAAACAAATTGACGAAGCTGATCTCGTTATTCGTGTAATTGATTTATCGGAATTGGGCAATGAAATTGACGTTATGCCGATTAACGATGTTGCGACTAAGAGCCAGCGACTTGAGTGTACAAAAAATATTTTGACGTGTTGTAACAAATCAGATTTGTTGACGAACTTACCGGATGGAATTTGTGTAAGTGCGAAAACGGGCGATGGGATTGCGGATTTAATTGAGATGATTGGCAAAACGCTGATTCCGAATCCACCGTTACCGTTTGAGGCTGTGCCGATTGTGGGTGATGTGTTTTTCGCATTAAATTCGGCGAACGCAGACTGCTTATCTGAAAGGACATAATGGACGCAATGGATATTGGGGACAACATAGGAAGCATCTGGTTTGTGCTTTTTTGTTCAAAAAATTTTAAGTCAAATTAGAAATTAAATTAAATTTATTTATTATGTCAAAACTTACCCAATCAGTATCATGGTCAGCTCTTGCCGAACATCGCAAGTCGCTTGAACAAATTTCGTTGCGGAAATTATTTGCCGATGATTCCAATAGGTTTGAAAAATATTCAACCCTGTTCGCCGAACAAAAAATCCTATTTGATTACTCTAAAAATTTGATCAATGAGGAAACATTGCGATTGTTGATCAATCTTGCCAACGAGTTTGAGGTTGCAGCGAAGCGTGAAGCGATGTTTTCCGGTGAAAAAATTAACGTTACAGAAAATCGTGCCGTGTTGCATACCGCTCTTCGCAATCGGTCAAACAAACCGGTAATCGTAAATGGACACGACATCATGATCGATGTCAACGCCGTCCTTAACCGCATTAAACAATTCTCGCAAAAAATTATTGATGGTACTTGGCTTGGTTATACAGGTAAGCCGATTACGGATGTTGTCAATATTGGAATTGGCGGTTCTGATCTTGGCGCGGTTATGGTAACGGAAGCGTTGAAGCCTTATAAAACAAGGTTAAATTCGCATTTTGTGTCCAATGTTGACGGAACTCATATTGCCGAGACGCTCAAAAATCTTGATCCTGTAACAACGCTCTTTATCGTCGCCTCCAAAACATTCACGACGCAAGAAACAATGACCAACGCCGAATCCGCTAAAGATTGGTTTCTCAAAACCGCACAAGATAAATCGGCTATCGCAAAACACTTCGCCGCCATCTCAACAAATAAACAAAAAGTCGAAGCGTTTGGTATTGATTTGTTGAACATGTTCGAGTTTTGGGATTGGGTCGGCGGCAGGTATTCGCTTTGGTCGGCTATTGGGTTGTCGATAGTTCTTTCGATAGGATTTGACAATTTTGAACAACTCCTCACCGGCGCATACGAAGCCGATCAACATTTCCAAAAAACGCCGTTTGAAAAAAATATTCCTGTTCTGATGGCGTTACTTGGAATTTGGTACAATAATTTTTGGGGTGCAGACAGCTATGCAATATTGCCTTACGACCAATACATGCACCGCTTCGCCGCATACTTCCAACAAGGCGATATGGAAAGTAACGGAAAAAGAATTGACCGCGAAAACCAAACCGTTGATTACTCAACCGGCGCAATCGTCTGGGGCGAACCGGGGACAAACGGTCAACACGCCTTTTACCAATTGATTCATCAAGGCACAAAATTAATTCCTTGCGATTTTCTCGCGCCCGCCAAAACTCACAACCGTATTGGAGACCATCACCATAAACTGCTCGCGAACTTTATCGCACAAACAGAAGCGTTGATGCGTGGTAAGACGTTGGAAGAAGTTACAGATGAGTTGCGAAAATCGGGTGCGACCGAAGAACAAATAAAACGTTTGGCTCCGTCAAAAACATTCACAGGTAACAGACCAACAAATTCATTCTTCTTTGAAAAATTAACACCCGCAACATTAGGATCGCTAATCGCATTCTACGAACACAAAATTTTCGTGCAAGGAATAATTTGGAACATAAACTCATTCGATCAAATGGGTGTCGAATTAGGAAAACAACTCGCCAGCCAAATATTGCCCGAACTCCAAACAGATAATGAAATAACCTCACACGATAACTCAACAAACGGCTTAATCGCCTTTTACAAAAAATATCGATAATCTGATTAAAAGTCGTTCGTGAATTTTTAAAGGACATTAGGGACAAAGTAATCAACTACTCAATATCATTGTACTCAAGCTGTTTTGAAATTCCCGAAGCGGAACAACGTGAAACGGTTGCTCAAGGGCGAAGCCTATCGCCCTACCGGCTACGGTATAAATGTGTTGAATGTGGGGTCGATCTTTGGGGTCGCACAATCGAGAGAATATTTTGCCTGTCCCTAACGTCCCTTTTGTCCCTTAAAAATATTGTACAAAAAATACAAAAAAACTTTCTCTTCGGTATATGAATCAGCGAAAGCGTGAATACTTTGATCGGCAGGTGCAATATGTTTTGAGCAAGTTGCCGGATTCTGTAACGCAGTTGTTGGAGGAGATTCCGTTGCATGTTGAGGATTATCCGTCGAAGTCGGTGATGAGGTCAAAGAAGATCAAGTATATTGACGATCTTTGCGGTTATTTTTCCGGCATACCAATCGGCGAACAATTGCACGCCCAACCTAAAACTCCAACCACGATAACAATCTTTCGTTACGGAATATTTTCTCTTGCATTTGATGCGGACGGAGTGTTTTCAAAAAAAGAATTGCGCCGACAAATACGAATCACTATCTTGCATGAGCTTGGGCATTATCACGGTATGAGCGAAAGCGAAATCCGAAAAATCGGATACGGATAAAAATCTTGTCCGCAAAAATTTTTGCCTCTATGCTGAAGCTACTTTAAAATTCCTGAAGCTGCGGTACCCCTGCAACGCAGAGCATTAGGCAAACGCAACAACGTGAAGCGGTTGTTCAGGGACGAATCCTATCACGGTATGTCAATAAGGTCGTGAAATTGTTTTTTTGTGAAATTGCGTTGACATGGGATTATTGTACGCTACACTTGACCGTCTTTTTTGGGCGGTTGGCGGATATGCTGGCAACGATATTTTTTTAAGTTGGTGTATTTGCATAAAGATTTGGCAATTAAGGTAAAAAAATTTTTTTAGGTGATCAGTAATGAGAATAGGGATTCTTTGCAGCGGCGGTGATGCGCCCGGTATGAATGCGGCGGTGCGTTCAATAGTTCGTACGGCGATTGTTTGTGGTGATGAGGTGTTTGGGATCAAGCATGGTTATGAAGGTATATTGAATGAGGAGTTTTATATTGCGCAGGATGGAACGCTTGTGATGGGTATTCGTTCTGTTTCGGGTTTGGCGCGTCTTGGCGGCACGATTTTGCACAGCAGCAGGTCGAAACGATTTCAGACGGAAGAGGGAATAATCGCAGGGGCAAAAATTTTGCGGAAATACCGTTTTGATGCTTTGATCGCAATTGGCGGCAACGGCACTCTTTCCGGCGCAAGAGATTTGGGCAAAGTGTGGGACGGACAAATTATTGGTTTACCCGGTACGATAGATAATGATCTTCTTGGTACGGATGTTACGATTGGTTTTGCGACGGCGGTTGACACGGCGGTTGATGCGGTGGACAAGTTGCGGGACACGGCGGGCAGTCATGATTTGATGTTTTTTGTCGAAGTGATGGGTAGGCATTGTGGAGATATTGCGTTGGCAACTGCGATAGCGTCCGGTGCGGAAATCGCTTGCCTTCCAGAGGTTCAAGAAACGCCGGAGGGAATTGTTGCCAAGTTGATGAGAATAAAAGATACAGGCAAGGCATCGGTTATTGCGATTGTTGCCGAAGGTTATCAAAACGGTGCGGTTGAGATGCAACGCATTTTGAAAGATGCGGGCAATCCGTTTGATAGTCGTGCGGTTGTGTTGGGTCATATACTTCGCGGCGGTTCGCCGGTTGCGTCGGACAGGATACTTGCGTCGGAGTTGGGCAATTTTGCAGTTAGTGCGCTGGTTCAAGGTGAAACCGGCAAAATGGCAGGAAGAATCAACGGCGAACTTACACTCACGCCTTTTGAAGAATGCGTAAGCGGACACAAAAAAATCAACGACGATCAATTAAGATTATTACAAGTTGTCGCAAGTTAAAATTTCGTAACTATTCAGTCGAATGATTTAATTTATTTTTTAAACCGCGAAATACGCTAAAAGAGCACGAAAGGTCGCGAATAATTTAGTTTCGCGTCTTTTCGCGTAAATTTCGTGTGTTTCGC
>JAIRWK010000178.1 GCA_031268995.1 Planctomycetaceae bacterium | reverse complement strand
AAAATTAAATTCAACGCGATCAATCATCAAGCCGCGAGAGTATAAAACAATTTCTCAAAAAACGCAATCCCTATTTTTCCAGATTTAAGAAAAAAATTTTTTTAGCACACAGACGACGCAGATTCGGCAGGATATTCGTAAGATTCAGAAAAGGGAATTTCTAAAAATCCTATTTGTCAAAAATTGCCAAAAACAAACTATTTCAAATTCGGTCAATTTTCAGTCAGATAGAAATCGACCGAATTCGAATAAAATTAATTTCTAGAAATTCCCTTCGGTATAATTTTTCAATCATCGTCGGAGTGCTCTTGAAACAACGTCTCAAGTACGCGCGTGTTTCGCTCCATTGTCAAAATTACTCTTTGAACTTCCACCCCGTCACTACTTTCCGCCTCAATTGGGAACACATGCCGCTTCTCCGGTATCGAAAACCTGACCAAAAATGTACCGTCCGAATTTATAGTAATCGGCTCATTTTTTACCGTAACTTGCACACTCGGATCCGTTTTGCCATGAATAATTATGTCCGCGTCAACATTGAAATTGAAATTGCGTCTCGTTTTTTCGCTGATACTTTTTTGACGTGTACTTTTGTAACGCGAAACCAACGGCTGCGACATTGGACGATTCAATTGTTTCTCAAAAATACGCTTCAACTCGGCATTGTTCGTCTCGTTTGAGCTTAATTTGTAAATCCTCGCCAAATTTTCGTCAACCTCACGCCAGTTGTCATCCAACTTGTCAAGATCATCAACAATTTGACGCGACGGTGTTTCTACCGTATTGCTCGAAACTAACAAATGAAATTTTTGCTCCTTCGATAAATACCCCAACTCCGCCTGAAATTCCGAAGGCGGGTCAGTAACATCCACATACCAATGCCTCACACCACCATGAACCTTTATCTCACGAAATAACCGCCGACGATCCAACGTCGCTGCATCAGACTCAATTTTGTAAATTCGTAAAATCGGTACCGCCGTGTACCACAAATGACCCATCGTTACCTTTATCCGCTCAATCGTCCGACTGCTCAATTGCCAAAAAATATGCAGCCAAAACGGACCCCGCACCGTCAACGCAAGTAGATCCTCCTTCATCACCGAATCCGGCGACCCCAAATCCCTGCTAAGCCGCGAACGCTCCGCAACCAACGCCGCATTGTCAATCCGAACCAAATCCGCATCCGAACTGTCAAGTTTACGAGGAGTCTCCTTGCGTCTGTCCCGCGACGATACGCTTGATTTTGCAGCATTGCCGTCTTGTTTTCGCGAACTCCGTTTGTCGGCATTGTTGCCCACGCCAACCACTGCATCCGTAGGTGTTTTTTCCTTGGGCGTTCCCGAAGTAGGAGTTGCTTGAATTGCCGAATCTTTAGGTTTCGCTTTGGGTTGTACTGCCGTCGTGGCAACTGGTTTTGTCGAAGAATGGGGCAAAACGGATTTGCCCGATTCCTGTTTTGCAACATTCGACTTGTTCAAATTAAAACCCGCGAATTTCGGCAAAGCGAAAATTTGCTTTAACCGCTCACTACCGCTTTTCGACCTTGACCGCGAAATAATAGAACGAGTCAAATCGTCCTTCCGCATCTCATGCCAACCCGAAACAGCAAGCTCCTTAGCAATAGAGCCAAGTTGCTTAGCCGTCAATATGTTAAGTTCTGCTGATGTTGCCATGTTGTACTCCAAAATTTTATTATTCAAAAGTTAAAAGTTTATACCGTAACCGGTACGGGCGGTAGGCTTCGCCCTCAAACAACCGCTTCACGTTGTCGCGATTGCGTGTTCAGTTTGCAAGTTTTTGAGGTAACTTTGGCATGTTATGCCGAAGCCGGTATGGGCGATAGGCTTCGCCCCCGAACAACCGCTTCACGTTGTTACGCTTGCGTGTCTAGCTTCGGGAATCTCAAAACAACTTGAGTATACACCGTATATAATCGCATTTGCGTGCAATCTCTAAACTGTGCAAATTCATAAATTGCCCCAAACCATTACCGCTAAACTCTCGATAAAAATTCGGTAATATTTCGTTCTCACGCCAAATTGGCACAAAACATGAGCAATTTCCGTAAAACCAAAGCCAAAATGAATATAAATGAATATAATAGTTTGCGAAATATGCAAAAGCTGCGAGTTTGCAAGCACCCCATCAACTAAGCGTACACCATTCTACCAAATTATTGTGTAAAAATCAACTACCCCGTTTGCGAGACTATGTTGCGGCGGGCATGAGTAATAGACTCTGATATTATACAAATGCTTTATGTTGCTGCGTTTACCATGTTTAGCTTTGAAAAATTGGGGCGACTTTAACTATAGTGCGAAGTTTGACAAAATATTTATTTTGGCGATTATAACAAAAATAGCTCGTTTGATCATAATAAACAATTCGCACAAAATATAAAAATCAGAAAAATCAGAATAATTACACAAAATATGACAAAATAGTAGAAAAAATTGACTGGGGTACTTTACTTTTGTTAAAATAGGCGATATAATCCTAGCAGTCTTGGGGTAGAAATACCAGTTTGCCGAAGATTTACCTTGTGTATTTTGTGCATACCGTGAATTTTTGCGCGTTTGTATTTTGTTTAAGTGGAAAACTTCAACAAACCGGTACAATCGTTACAGACTGCTTATTTAGATCGCCGATAAATTTCGTAACTATGAGTACGATGTTAAAACGCGCAGAATGTGTGAAGTGTTTGTACCGTAGCCGGTATTTGCGGTAGGTTTTGCCCTAAAACAAACGCCCTGTTTTACTGGAATTGTTTTGTTCTGTTCATTTGCTTCGGATAGTCTGGGTATATAGTGGTATATTGCGGGCTGAGTTGTGATGTTCGGGATACGGCGGACAAGGCGTAATCGGGTATGATATATGGGGATGTTGTTCAATCACACTTCACAAATATAGTTTTACCGACACCTAAAGTCGGTGTAGGAGGAACAAATGAAAATCAAGTTTACGGGAGCTATCCTTTTCGCACTGGCTCTCTTTTTACCAATCACAGCTCCACAAACCGTTAGCGCAGGTTACTGTGGCGTGGGTGCCTATCAGGCGAATTTTGGGGAGTTTACTGGTGATTGCACAGTAGTTAAAACTTTTCACAAAGTCGAATATGAGACGAAACTGACGACTTGCTACCGGACGGTTTATGACAAAGTACCGGTTACTCGCAAAGTTCAATTTTATCAATATGTACCGGAAGTTCGGACAGAAAAGGTTAAATACACGGTTGTTAAGCCGGTTTACGAGGAAAAAGTACGTAAAGTTGCTTACAACGTGGTAAAGCCGGTTTGGGAAACCAAAACAGCTAATGTTCCGTATATCGCGTACAAACCAGTTTATGAAAAGAAAGTACGAAATTGGACTGAATTGAAACGTGAATACACGCAAAAAACCAAAGACGTAAATTATCTTGTCAATAAACCCGTTTGGGAAGACAAGCAACAGGAATATATTTCGTATAAACCTACGTTTGAGGTTCGTACAAAAGAAATTCCATACGTTTCGTACAAACCGGTTTTTGAAAAGAAAGTACGAAATTGGGTTGAACTCAGACGCGAGTATCAACAGAAAAGCAAAGAAGTAAATTACATTGTCAATAAACCCGTTTGGGAGGACAGACAACAGGAGTATGTTGTTGTGAAACCGTCTTACGAAGTACGCACTAAGGAGATTCCTTATACTTCTTACAAGCCGGTTTTTGAGAAAAAAGTCCGTAATTGGGTTGATTTGAAGCGGGTTTACGAACCGCGAACCAAAGAGGTTAATTATTTAGTAACGAAGCCGGTGCTTGAAGAGAGACAACGTGAAGTTATAAGTTTGAAGCCGGTTTACGAACAAAAAAGCCGTGAGGTTTCGTACGTTACCCAAAAACCGGTCTATGAACGTAAAACGCGAAAATGGACTCAAATGAAACCAGTTTACGAAACACGCTCGAAAGAAGTTAGTTTCACTGTAGCAAAGCCCGTTTGGGAGCAAAAGCAACAGGAATATACGGTTATTCGACCTGTTTACGAAACGAAAGACGAAACGGTTTCTTATATTGTCAGAAAACCTGTTGTCGAAGAACATGAACAGCAGTACATTGAGAACAAGCAAGTATATGAAACACGCAGTAAGGAAGTGAAAGACTGTGTTATGAAACCTGTAATCGAAGAAAAACAACGCGAAATTAACGTACTCAAGCCGGTTTATGAAACCAAGAGTAAGGAAGTTTCTTACATCGTTTGTAAGGCGGTTCCTTATCAGAAGAAGGTTAAGGTTGTTAGCGGACATTGGGATATTAAGAGTTATGAAATTCCGGGTCCGACCGTAATCAAATACACTTGCGTAACGGAAAAAGACGCGAACGGTAAAGATGTTGAGCGTTTGAAGCCAGTTACGACGCAGTGTCCGCCGGTCAAATGTTTCAAGAGAATTTGGGTTCCAGAGGTCAATGAAAAGGAAATTACCGCGATCAAATACGAACCAGAAGTGCGTACCAAAACGGTTAATTACTTATCATGCAAACTTATCCCCGAAACCAAAATTCAAAATTACACCGTTTGCCGATTTGTTCCAGAGCAACGGACGAAAACGGTAAATTATGTGGTTTGCAAATTGATACCGGAAACTAAAGTTCGCAAATATACCGTTTGCAAATTGATTCCCGAAGTTCGCACGAAAACTGTTGCCCGAGTGAGTTGCAAATTGGTTCCCGAAACGAAAACACGTACTTACAACGTTTGTCGGCTTGTGCCGGAACAACGGACAAAGACGGTAAATTATGTTGTCTGTAAACTTGTGCCGGAGGAAAAGAGTGCGGAATATGTGGTGTGCCGTTACGTGCCGGAAGTCAAAACGAAAGTTGTCAATTATGTTGAGTGCAAATTGATTCCCGAAACGAAAACGCAAAAATATACGGTTTGTCGGCTTGTTCCAGAGCAGAGAACGAAGACAGTGAATTATGTTGTTTGTAAACTTGTGCCGGAGCAAAAGAGCGAGGAATATACGATTTGCCGTTACGTGCCGGAATCGAAAACCAAAACGGTTAGCTATCAGGTTTGCAAGTTGACACCGGAAACGAAAATCCGTAATTACAAGGTTTGTCGGTTTGTGCCGGAGCAGAGAACAAAGACGGTGAATTATGTTGTCTGTAAACTCGTGCCGGAGCAAAAGAGCGAGGAATATACGGTTTGCCGTTACGTGCCGGAATCGAAAACCAAAACGGTTAGTTATCAGGTTTGCAAGTTGATACCGGAAACGAAAATCCGCAACTATAAAGTCTGCCGTTTGGTTCCGGAACAACGGACAAAAAAGGTAAACTATTTGGTTTGCAAACTTGTACCTGAACAAAAAAGCGAGGAATACACGGTTTGCCGTTATGTACCTGAGCAAAAGGTCAGAACAGTGAAGTACCAAGTATGCCGCAGCGAAATCGAATCGATTGAAAAGACTGTTCCGTATCGTGTTTGCCGGTTGGTTCCAGAGGAAAAGGAAGTGGAACGGCATTACGTAACATTGAAGCCGGAACAAGTGGAAAAAACCGTTTTGGGTTATAAACTTGAACCGCGTAAGGTATCGTATCTTGTCCAACAAAAAATACCAACCGTAACAACTTACCAAGTTCCAGTTCCAGTCAACAGACGCGGAATATTAGGACACTATGGTTATTAAGTCGGTGCCGAATGGTTAAAACGGCTGGCTAGAAATCGAAGTCAACCGCATCATAAAACTGGAGGAGTTCAAAACGAATTCCTCCAGTTTTTTTGTTTACTGTTTTCAAGTGGGAATTTCTTGTATGGTTTTAGCGTTCAATTTCTTAATCTGCTCAAGCTGTTAAAATTCCCGAAGCAGAACACGCAAGCGTAACAACGTGAAGCAGTTGTTCAAGGGCGAAGCCTATCGCCTATACCGGCTACGTTATCCCCCCTACTTGCGATGTTTTGTTGTTGGTGTACAATGCTTGGGAATCTTGTCGTTGTTGTTCTGTTGAGATGTTTTGTTTGGGGTTGTAGCTCAATTGGTTAGAGTACCGGACTGTCGATCCGGTGGTTGCGGGTTCGAGTCCCGTCAGCCTCGTTTTATATCGTAGTTGGTGTGGGTGCGACTTTTGTCCGCGAACAGTGTGTTTTTGTTTTTACAAAGCGTGCAGATTGCCGCATCTGTCTTCTTGGAATTTGAAACAGTTTGATTGTAAAATCTGGATTTTCTGTAATGAAGGCTGTTGCGAAAAAATTCAATGAAGCCTACCGAAACCCACTGCCGGTACCGGTATACCGTAGCCGGTAAGGCGATAGGCTTCGCCCCTGAGCAACCGCTTCATGTTGTTGCGCTTGCGTGTCCAGCTTCAGGAATTTTAAAACAGCTTGAGTATATAAATTTAAGGAAATTGCCGAAACAGTGAGCGGTAATTTTGAAACAACTTGATAAGCATATCAAGAGTTTGGTAGTGAATTTGACGATAATTTTTTCGGTTTTGGGAAGGGTTGCGGCGAGTTTGCCGTTTGTTTTAAACCGGAGTGTTTTTTGTTGCGGAAATAGAATCGTCGAGCGATTTTTGTGATAACAACGGAATCGGGAAATTGTGTTTTGTTGTTGTCGGTTACAGATGTTGATTTGGTGTTAGAAAATTTCGAAAGGAGATTTCAAATGAAAAGTTCAATTAACTTACAAACCGGTAAAATTGGTTCAAAAATTATCCCAAATTTACCAAATGTTAAAATAGGCAGGGGGGGGGGGGGTACACAAGATAGCATTTACTCTTGTTGAGCTTCTCGTCGTAATTGCAATCATTGGTGTCTTGATTGCCCTTCTTCTGCCCGCAGTTCAAGCTGCCCGCGAAGCCGCAAGGCGGATGCAATGCAGCAACAATCTCAAACAGGTCGGGCTTGCGGTTCACAATTTTCACGATACGCAAAATGGAGTCCCACCGATTGTCATTTTTGGTCGTCGTCCGACAGTCCACATGATTTTGTGGCCTTATCTTGAGCAAACAGCCTTATGGGATTTTATTCAATCTGAGGGGCTTATGAATTTGCGTGGTACTATAAAAACTAATGGAGATTGGTTCAACGGTCTTAGTAGCGAAAGACGAAAGAGTCTCGGTGGTGTTTCATCTTACAGGTGTCCTTCAGGCAACGCGAATCAGACGATTAAAGCCTATAATACAAGCGGAGATCCAAGCAACCGTAAAATAAGAAGCGGACCTACCACAGATTATGTTGCTCTTGTGGTCAAAAATGATCAGGTGCGACTAAACTGGAGTTATTACAACATATTGCGTGATCTTGAAAAATTCGTTGGTCCTTTACGGATACCAAATTTCGTTTTTGCAAATGGTAAAGACGGAACAAACGTGAGTCGAGACGATTATGATGACATTAATTCGTGGACACCCCGCGATACTTTCGAATGGTGGTCGGATGGAACTTCCAATCAGTTAATTTTTGGTGAAAAACATATTCCAGCTGGGGCGTTGTCAGGTACTTCTGATAACGATATGCGTTGGAATGCAGGTTATCTTGTCAATCACCAGGGAGCTGAAAGTTGTAATATTGCCCGATTCGTGTACAGCGGAACAGCAGAACTTCCAAGTTCAACGTTATTTGCCAAAAGCCCAAATGAACCGGCAACTCAAAATGGAGCTGTTGATCCATACGAAACCGGAACGTATCAGTTAGGAAGTTCACATGCCGGCGTTGTTAATTTTTTGACTGGTTCGGGTAGTGTCCATTCTATATCTAAATCGGTTTCGACGGAATTGATATTTCGTTTGACCTATGTTAACGACGGCAATGTAGCATCATTACCATAAAAACACGCAAAAGATTGTATTCAAGTTATACTCAAGCTGTTTTGAAATTCCCGAAACCGGCTACGTAATCGCAACAACGTGAAGCGGTTGTTCATGGGCGAAGCCTACCGCCCATACCGGCTTCGGTAAGGAGTTTATTAAATATGAAAATTAAATATTTGGTGGTTATTTTTCTGATAGCACTAGTCGGTTGTAATCAGAATGTTCAAATGAACGGGACGGTTACATTTTCTGATAACGGTGAGCCATTGGAGATTGGTACTGTTGTTTTTGCTAATACCGCAACTCAAGCAAGCGGACAACTTACGAAAGGCGGAAATTACACACTCGGTTCTCTTGGCTCGAATGATGGTATTCCGAAAGGTGAATATACAATATTTATTGAGAAGGCGAATCAGTATGTTGACACAGATATTATTGATGAGGAAGCTACTTCTGAGGGCAATACGTCAAAGATATACGTCAAAAAGCTAATTCCATTGATCCATTCCAAACACACGAGCATGAATACTTCAGAATTAAAGTTGAAGGTGGACGGCTCGACAAACACTTTTGATATTAAGGTTGACCGACCGCTTATACCGTAGCCGGTAAGGCGATAGGCTTCGCCCATGAACAACCGCTTCATGTTGTTGCGCTTGCGTGTCCAGCTTCGGGAATTTTAAAGTAGCTTCAGTATATTAGCGATTGAGGTGATTTTCGAGGATTTCCCGTAGTCGGTATGGGCAAAACCTGTCGCCCATATCGGCTACGGTATTATTTTCGTGTCTATTCGAGTAACATCCGCGTCTTTCGTGTTGAAAAATCTTCATCCCAAAACTGGTTACGCAATCGCGATATTGCGTGGCGGTTGTTTGCCTTCAACGCAACTCTTGAACAAACCAAAAATCAGTGTAAAATGTCGACTCGAATTTTTTTTGGTGTTCGATTGCCGTTTGGTGTCTGTAAAAAATTACTTTTCGTTAATTTTGGCATGTTTGGGGCAACAGATTTAAGTCGTGTTTGGTATAAAATTTAGCCTTACCTTGAAATGAAGAAAATTATCCTGTTATTCTTTTTTGCGTTCATTTGTCAATTTCAATTTACGCGGTTAGTTGTCGGTGCGGATTCGGCGGCGGTTTCGCTTCCGAAATTTGACACGAATCAAATTAAATCGATTTCTACGCACAAGGAAAACATTAACGCTGTGGCAATCAGCCCCAACGGTAAATTTGTGGCGACAAGTGCGGCGGATCGTTTTGTGGTGTTGTCTGAAATCGAAAGCGGCAAAGAATTGTGGCGAGTGCAATTTCGCGGAGTTGCGTCGTCGCTTGCGTTTACGCCGGATGGGAAGCGGTTGGCGGTTGGTTGTCGGGACAAGAATTTGATAATTTGCGATGTCAATTCGGGCAAAGAATCCGCAAAATTTGACACGTTTACAAAACCAATTACCGCAATTGAAGTTAGCCCAAACGGAAAATATGTTGCGGCAGGTTTTGACAATGGAGCTGTGTTAATATGCGATATTGCTGCGAAAAAAGTTCATAAGGAATTGTTGGGCAAAGTACACACAAAGCCGATTCTTGATATCGCGTTTTCCGGCAAGAGCGACCGAGTTTTGGTTGCGTCGTTGGATGCTTCGGTTTCCATTTGGAATGTTAATGACGGCAAATGGTTATATTCTTTCAAAGGTCATAGAGGACCGGTCAAATCGGTGTCGTATGATCGCAAGGACGAAAAGATCGTTTCAAGTTCGACGGACAAGAGTATTATTGTCTGGAAACCGGCAAGCAATCAGAAACAAGACGCAAAAGAACTGATTTTGCAACGGTTTACGGGTCATACTGCGGAAGTATCTTTTGCGTGTTTTGCGCCGGATGGGGGGACGGTGTATTCGGCATCGATTGACAAAACGTTTGCCCAATGGAATTTACGCGACGGCAAGCAGGTTATGCGTATTGATGTTGGTCAAGTATTGAATCGTGCGGTATTTAGTCCGGCTACGGCTTACAACGCGGTTTGGGCGAGTGGCAAGCAGGCGGCGGTGGTCAAAACGGAGCAATTGAAATTTATTGCGCCGACGTATCAATTGCCTGCCAACAGGAATACGTTTAGCAACTTGCCGGTCGTGAGTAATCCGGTTGCGAGGTTCAATTTAAGTGCTGACCAAAGCGGCAAGGGTAGCAAGGCGAATTTGAATTTATCGGTTTTGAAGTCGTTTTCTCTAAAGGAAGCAAGGAGTTGTTTTTTTGTAAACCCGCAATATGCTGTTTCGGCGGGTGCGGGTGGAGTTGGGGTTGTTTGGAATGTTGAGACGAGGCGGGTTGAGTATTTATTTTCGCATGGCGCGCTATTTACAGCGGTTGCGTTTTCGCCGAATTCAACTGTTATCGCGGTGGGTTCGAAAGACGGGTCAATAATTTTATTGGAGCCGAGCAACGGTAAAATTTTGGCGATGCTCAAGGGACACACGGCTGCGATTACCGGTCTAACTTTTTCGCAAAATGGTAAGCGGTTAGCATCTGCGAGTGAGGATCGGTTAGTTATAAATTGGAACATGGACACCGGACAATCCATAGGCGTAGCGATTGGACACAGCGAGAAGGTGGCGGGAGTAGCTATTTTACCGGACATGTCGAAAACGATTACGGTTTCGGCGGACAAGACGATTCGGGTTTGGGCAAGTACGAACAAATTTGAAATTTGGAATGAATCAACGCAGCCGGAAAAGCGTTCGGAGTTTGTTTCGGTTGTTATGGATCGGGGCGGGGCGTGGTTTGCGGCGGGTTGCAAGAACAACACGATTGAGATTTGGCAGACGAACGAAAAAAAACGGTTGGCAACTTTATCGGGATTGTCGGATGTGCCGGTTGCGATGGCGATTGCGCCGGATGGAAAGTATTTGGTTTCGGGCGGCAAGGACGGCGTGCTTGTTGTCTGGAACACGAAAACATGGAAAGCCGAAAAAACTTTTGTGCAATTGCCCGAACAATTGGAAAAAAATATTACGGAATCGAAAAAAGGTTGGGTGCGTAATTTGCCCCAAAAAATCGAATACGAACCAATAATATCCGTTTCGTTCAGCAACGACGGCAAAAAAATAATAACTTCGGGCGGAAATAACTCGTACATTTGGAACGGAATAAACTAAAAGACAACTTATATACTCAAGCTGTTTTAAAATTCCCGAAGCTGCGGTAAACCTACAACGCAGAGCGTTGGGCAAACGCAGGAGTTTCCCTTATTTATTGCAAGTCAGAAAAAAATTTAACGAGATTTTTATTTTATGTCTATAGAAACGACGAGTGGAGTTGGGCTTCCGTTGGCGGTGGTAACGGGGGCAAGTGATGGTTTGGGCAAGGAGTTTGCGTGTCAACTTGCTGCTGATGGTTATGATTTATTGCTTGTTGCGCGTCGGGGCAATTTGCTTGAGGAGGTCAAATCGCAAATTGAACAGCAATACGGGGTGAAGGTTGAGGTATTTGTTTGTGATCTTTCGCGGGCGGATGAAGTGCGGAGTTTGGAGTTGCGGCTTGAGGGTGAGGAATCGCTTGAGTTCATGGTGAACAACGCGGGTTTTGGGCGTAATGGAATGTTTCCTGAAGTTGATCCTGATTTGGAGGAGGAGATGATTCGGGTTCATGTTATTGCTTTGATGCGTTTATCTCGTGCTGCTCTTGTTCCGATGTGCAAACGGAAGAGGGGTTTTTTGATCAATTTGTCATCTGTTGCGGCTTATTTGGTTGGTACAAATTGTGCGGAGTATATTGCAACAAAGGCGTATGTACTTTCTTTTTCAAAATCTATCCAATGCGATGTTCGCAAACATGGTGTTCGTGTGCAAGCTCTTTGTCCGGGTTTAACGCACACCGGATTTCACAACACGGAAACAATGAAAGGATTCCAGAAAGGTCAAACCCCATCTATTGCGTGGCTCAACGCCGATTACGTAGTGCGAAGCTCTCTCAACTCAATAAGAAAAACAAAACGTGTCGTGTGCATTCCGTCATGGTTGTACAAATTGGTACTAGTAATAATGGGCAACCCAATCGGCAACAAAATTTGCGAACTATTCTACAACGAACGAGAAAAAAATAAAAAATAAATCGCAACAGCATAAAACAGCCACTCAAGAACGAAGAAACATTTCACCATTGATTAAGCATCGCCCAAGAATAATTTTCCCCAAACCACAAAGTGGCAAGTGGTGAGTGTCTAGTAGAAACGTAACTATTCAGTTGCTTTTAAATAACCACAGAGAGCACATAGTTCACAGAGATAATTTTTTTGAATATGAAATAGACGAAAATTTCATTTTCAACTCTTTCGTATCTTTTCGTATTTGTAACTATTCAGTCGAATGATTTAATTTATTTTTTAAACCGCGAAATACGCTAAAAGAACACGAAAGGTCGCGAATAATTTAGTTTCGCGTCTTTTCGCGTAAATTTCGTGTGTTTCGC
>JAIRWK010000373.1 GCA_031268995.1 Planctomycetaceae bacterium | reverse complement strand
AAGGAATGTTATTACACGGTGGAAAGCGGACATCGAACTCACACCATTGCCCATATCGGTAACATCTCCATGTTGCTCGGCGGCGCAAAATTAACTTGGAATCCGCAAAAAGAAATTTTCGAAGGCGACCGCGCCGAAGAAGCAAACAAAAATACTTGCTTTGAACGCGAACAACGCGATCCTTGGACATTCGATAAAATCGATTCGTGGATCAATATCGGTTGATTGACGGGAATTTTTTAAAAATAGATTTTATACCGTAGCCGGCAAGGCGATAGGCTTCGCCCTACTGGCTACGGTATAACGCTATTCCTTTTTACATATTGTTGTGTTCAACCTCTGCGAACCAACAATAACTTTTCTTTATTTGTCCGCCATCGCCGAGCAACTCAATTAGCCGATGATCCAATTTTATGAGTTGCCAACCGTTCGACGAAAAGGAATTTTGAATTTGTTCTTCGTTGACGGAAGGCAACACAAAACCGCTGGTGTGCGTTCCTTTATTGTTGGCATCGCTGATTGCCCGCAGGTAAAGAACTGCGTTCTTGCGGCAAATCCGATGCAATGTTGCTGCGTAACAGTTGCGTAATTTTTCTTCAAAAAGAGAATGAAAACATCCAATGTCAATAACCGTATCAAAACAATTATCATAACCGGACAAACGACACAAATCCGCTTGAATAAAGTTAGGCGGATTATCTATTCCTGTTGTTTTAAGTTTGGCTCGTTCAATGGCATGGCTTGAAATATCTGCACCTAAAATATCGTAGCCCAATTGTGCGAGGTAAATAGTTGTCCTACCTGGTCCGCAACCTGCATCGAATATTTTACCGTGTAATTTCCCGTTCTTTTCCAATTCGGCAACCCACGAATCCGGCTCATGAACATCGAATGGAGTTTTGTCGGATTCATATTCTTTTTCCCAAAATTCACGTAAATTTGTAACATGTTTATTATTTTTCATGATTTTATATTTGTTGAGATTACTTTGAATTTCCTGAAGCTATACTGGCTTCGGCATACGAAACGAGGAGAGAGTACAAATGATTAAATGTTGTTTTCATTTCTTTGATCAATTCTTCGGAGCTGCTTGGATTTAAAGTGCAACGAAGCAAAATTCCATCACCGATAGCAATAAACATACGCGCAACTGCAATATTGGGGATGAGTGTTGTGATTTCGCCGTTTTCTTTTGCGTTTTTTACGGCGGATTTCCAAAACGACAATTCCTCAGAAGTTATTTTATCGTACAAGTTTCTGAAATTTGGCAGTCGTTTAATTGCGTCAATCATAAAAATAAGCGGATTTGTTTCGCCAATATTTTGAGCATTTTGTTGAAACTGATTGACGTATGCTGTGTAAAAATTTTTCAATGAATTATTAGGGTACGAGTTGTAGTTACTTATTATTTGGTTTTCATAAAAATATTTAACAACATCTTCAAAGACATTTTCCTTACTATCAAAATAATGATAAAATGCACCTTTTGACAAACCGGTTTCTTGAACAATTTCTTGCATTGTTACTTCTTTAAAGTTTTTTCGGAGAAATAACTTTAGCGATATTTTGAGGATATGAGTTTTTGTATCTTCCATTTTTGTTGTGTGTAATGTTAGGGGTATAGGTAATAAACCGACCGTTTGGTCTATTCTAACAACATTTCATTTACTGTCAAGAGGGATTTTTTGCGTGAGTTTGGTAACCAAATATATACCGGTTTGGGTATCGCCCAAAAATAAATGACCGTTATACTCAAGCTGTTTTAAAGCTGAACACGCAATCGCAACAACGAGAAGCGGTTGTTCAAGGGCGAAGCCTATCGCCCTACCGGCTACGGTATAAACGGTTTTACTTTAGGGCATTAATGGTAATTTTATTTCAGAGCGATTCCTAATTTGTTTTTTGCAATTTTTGGCAAATGGTATTTTTAGAAATTCACTACGGTATTTCAAAAATTAGAAAATACAGAATTGGGCTGCGAAAGAGAAAAACGTTTGCAGTAAAAGAAATACCGAAGCCGGTATTTGTAACGGGCTTCGGTATAAATTGGTAAATTTTTTTGTTTTATGCTTGGGGGACGACACTTACTCTTCGACCGCCTCGATCAAATTTTACCGTTCCATCTACAACCGCAAAAAGCGTGAAATCATTGCCCGTGCCAACGCCTTTGCCGGCATGAAATTTTGAACCGACTTGACGTACAATAATGTTACCGGCTCTGACTTGTTCGCCTGCGTATTTTTTGACTCCGCGTCTTTGTCCGTTTGAATCGCGTCCGTTACGGCTTGATCCTTGACCCTTTTTATGTGCCATTAAAATCTCCTCTAATAATTTAACTTGCTATTTTCAGTATAATTCGCAGCGTAAACGACACTCGCCCACAACCGCTTTTTGCAACCGAAGCCGAAATTAACCAGCTACAATATTTTTTGCAACACCGACCAACAAAAATTTTCTTAGACTCGCTTCATTAAAGACGCGGAAAACAATATTTCGTCGGCGTTACAAAACGCAGGCGGAAATCTTATAAGAAAATCCATTCATAGTCAACCCCCCCCGTTTGACCTGTTTGGAATTGATCGTTATCAATGGAGTATTTATCGCCCTTTCTCCACCAATTTGTTTTTAGAACTTTTCGTTCCATTTTTCGTCCTTGCCCCGGTGTAACATTTTTTGGGTCAACATCTTCCCATTTGTACGCATTCGTCAACCCGCTAACATAAACCGAGAATTTATTTATTCGCGGATCAACATCAACCCACATCGCAATTCCCCAATAATCTTCATTTGATTTGATTTGTTTGTTGCTGATACTTACGCTGTTTTCCGGCACGGCTTTCATTCCTTCACGCCGCATTATTGCGGGAATCGCCAACGGTAAAAACCTGTCAACATAAACTTGCCGTTCTTCTTCCGTTTTGAAAACCGCCTTACCTGTTGCCGAATCCACCTCCGAAAACGTATTCAAAACCACGCGATCCGAAGCCAAAATGAATTGCGGAATGAAACGTATTGCTCTATCTTCTCCATTTCGCGGAACGTATGTTCCTTTCAAATTTTGCAATTCCGCGTAGGTATCGCCGGTAATATTAAACGTTTCGTCCGCCGCGTAATTGGATTTCTTTTCAACATCAGCGATTTGGGGTCTATCGGTCGGCTTGTCAACTCCAGTCCCAATCGAGCCATGTTTTTTGATCGTGTATTCTGTTGATGTCAAGGTGCTGGTTTGGTCGCCGCTGGTGATTTTTTGAGTTTTGACCACAGAAGCAATATCAGCAGGTCCCATATTTTTTACATTATATACTAGATACCAAACCGTCTTTTTGTCCAACATCCCATTTTTATTCGGCACGTCAATATTGATTACTCTTAACGGTTTGAAGCTAAATTGAAGACACCAAATATCGCGAGTGAAACGAACATTCCGCGCCCAATAATCGCGATGTAAAACCGGATCGCTTGTTATTGATGCGAGCAATTTTTCGTCGTTTGTTACAGGAGCGAGGTTTTCGAGGGTGTTTAATACTTCTGTTAAATTGGCGCGGTTAAGGGTTGGGGCGTAGGTCAAGGCATCGTTTGTCAAAATATCGTTCGGGTTTATTATTGTGTCGGCGGTTGGGATACCGCGAGGGTTAAGTGCTTTCAACGGATCAATCTCTGGATCAAATGTAAGATCAAGCATTGGCGTAACTACCGTAAGACTGCCTTGAACAAGATTCGGTTTAGCCGAAACTCCAACAGAAGAACCCGCAACCACTTTGTCCTCCTCCGCAAAAACCAACAAACCCCAAGAAATAAAAACAAAAAACAACACAAAATCACACCAAAAATATTTCCGGAATTTTTGGCGTGAATAAGTTGATACGGACAATTCTTTGTTCAAACCCGCGCGGGTCATCAAATTTTCGATTACAAGTAATTTGAAATATTTCATAATAGTTTTTTGGAATTTCAGAAATTATAAAAGACCGCAATTCAAACCGCTTGAACTGCCCACACCTAAAATTTTGACAAACAAATGTTGCCCCCAAAAAATAAACAACAATCACAAAATATTATCGAACAAGTCAAAACACGAACTTAACCGTTTTAGACCGTTCACACTTTAATTTCGCTAACCGTCGCTATCATTCTTTGTCCGGTAACCAACAGCCGAAATTTTTGGGCAGTAGTTATTGGTGTACTCAAGCTACTTTAAAATTCCTGAAGCTGAACACATAAGCACAACAACGTGAAGCGGTTGTTCAAGGGCGAAGCCTATCGCCCTACCGGCTACGGTATATTTTTGGAAAAATGTGATCTTGACACAGTTTGTAAAAATTTGGATAATTCGCACCGGATTCGATGAACGTACTGGAAATTATTTTTTGAAAAAGCTAAACACATAATCAAAACAACTTTAGCATTTGCCCCAAACGAATATTACCGTTGATTCCGGTTTAATCTTGTACTGTATTTATACTGAAGCTGCGGGTAAACCTGCAACGCAGAACGTTAGGTAAACGCAACAACGTGAAGCGGTTGTTCAAGGGCGAAGCCTACCGGCTACGGTATGGTCAAATTATTTTGGGGCTATGTGGAGTTTGTGTTAAATGGGCAACTGTTTAGAAAAAATTTCAGTTTTTTTGGAAAAAATTAGGAATTTATTGTACAGTTTCAACAATTATTCCGATTTTAACATCCAATCGCTTTTCTATTTGATAAATTTGCGACTGGTGGTGGGAATTTAATTAAACTTTTCTACCACAGTTGTCCGCAGGTGTCAACGGATAAAAATGTGATTGAAATTTCTGGAGCTGCGAGATACTGCGAGTGCTGATGATTCGGTAGTTTGAATATGTTGAAGCCTACGTGTTGTGGGCGAGTGGTCGAAGGTTGCCGAAAAATTGAGTGTGAGTGTTTAGTGATCGTGGCGGCGCGAGGCGGTTATTCAGGGCAAAATTTTTGTCCGTATAGGCTTCGCTATATACACTCAGGCTGTTTTAGAATTCCTGAAGCTGGACACGCAAGCGTAACAACGTGAAGTGGTTGTTTAGAGGCGAAGCCTACCGCCTTACTGGCTACGGTATAATTAGCGTGTGTAATTCGTACTGTTGAGGCATGTGTGTTTTGGCAGTGGATCAAGTAAGGGCAGGATGCCGGAAAAAAACCTACGTGGAAACAAACAAATGAAAACAAAAACAAAACTTTTACTCAATACGATAGTATTGGTTGCGCTGGTTACCAGTGCAATTGGTTGTAGAATGAATGGGAATGGACCTTGGTACTATCCCACTTCTTATTCTCCTATTAATCCGTTTCGCATAGAGGATCATAACCGCAACACAGCACCTGCTGTGGCGGACAATAGCCAATTAGCGAAACCCCACATGGACTCGCGAGTTGACATCAAGCAACCCGAAGGCGGTTACAATGAACAACGTCGTGATGCGACGATGGTAACTCGTTCGGGCAATGGTGAGTTGGCTGGACCGGATGTCCTTCAAAGTTATCATCAAACAGGTTATCACCAACAGCATACAGCAAGTGGAGTACCCACAACTCCGACCAGTGCTTATGGCGGAACACCGACGACTTATTCGGGTTATGGCAATAATAATGTTATGCCGCCGATAACGCAGTCGGATTACAGTCAGCCGAGCGGTCAACCGAACGGATTTAATCAGCCGTCTGGTTATCAACAACCGCCAGCTATGGTACCTGAAGCCAAAAACGATATGACTTATCCGTCAATTCCTTATGCGGCTTCGACTTCTCCTGCGTCAGCGGGTTATCCGTCAACGGCAACTTATCCGTCAACAGGGGCAGGCGGCGGTTATAGTCCTAGTCCGCAAGACAACGGGAACTACAGCACATCGGTTTCAAGTCCATTTGCAAGTCCGACGGGGCAACCAGTCAATTCAGCGTTGCCGCCGAACGCTTATGGTTCAAGCAATCCGAATGTTGATCCGATGTACGGAGGTAATTCTGCGGCTGTCGGAGCAACATCCTACGGAGGCGGTTCAAATCCCGTAGGACATTCCCCCTACACTGCAAATGGAATATCAGCAACTGGAGGAGTTTACGCTTCACCGTCAACTCTTTAACAGTAAAATCATAATGCTCAAAATTTCACACACGCCATTATGATGCA
Organism: Planctomycetaceae bacterium; assembly: GCA_031268995.1. Taxonomy (GTDB): domain Bacteria; phylum Planctomycetota; class Planctomycetia; order Pirellulales; family Thermoguttaceae; genus WRKP01. The sequence continues at coordinate 3,120 of JAIRWK010000373.1, read as the reverse complement.
ATCAGACAGTTTTGAAATTCCCAAAGCCGGAAGTACAAGCGGATTCGATGCCAAAAAAACATCGAACCCGCTTTTTTTGTTTTTAAGAACAACAATATATTACGGAGAAATTTTGTAACTATTCAGTTGCTTTTAAATAACCACAGAGAGCACAGAGTTCACAGGGATAATTTTTTTGAAAATGAAATAGACGAAAATTTCATTTTCAACCCTTTCGTATCTTTTCGTATTTAAAATTCACCTCTGTGAACTCTGTGGTTGATAAAAATTCTATCGACTGAATAGTTACGAAATTTTTTTAAGGCACTGCCTGAAAATAAGCAATCCGAAACTGGTATTGTTTTTTATTTTTCAATATTGTACACTACGTGCATGGATGAAAGTACCATAACGACAATTAGAAATAAATACAAGGGCATTCGAGTATTTTGTGATGAGCGTTCTCGTCGCGTTTGGGCGGCGGCTAAAACGGAAAGTCTTGGGCGCGGCGGTATTTCGACGGTTTCCTACGCAACAGATATTGGACACCGTTCCATTCACAAGGGAATTCAAGAATTATACCGTAGCCGGTAAGGCGGTGCCTTATCGTGTTTAAAAGTTCAGTGTAAACATGATTCTGATGCGGTTTTTATTGTTTGTGGTTGTGATGTGGGCAAATGTTTTGTTGGTTTCGGGGCAAGAACTCGATCCGCAACAGGTTCGGATTGCGATTGAGCAGGGCAAGCAGTTTCTCAAGAATCGTCAAAAATTGGACGGGAAATGGGATGAGATGTCTGGTGATGAGCGTTGCGGGGCGACTGCGCTTGTGATTCTTGCGCTTATTAGTTGCGGCGAGCCGCGTAATTCTGAAGTTGTGCAGCGGGGCATGAAATTTTTGCGTGCGTTTCCCGCAGAGAAGGCGGGGCGAAATTATTCTCTTGCGCTTCAGACGATGGCTTTTTGTGTGGTTGATCCGGTTAAGGACAAGTTGCTGATCAGGATGAATGTTGCCCTTCTTGAAAAGAATCAAGTTCGCCAAAAAGGTAATCCGCATGATGGGGGTTGGGATTATTCACCCGGAAGTTTGCGGACGGATTTATCGAATTCGCAATTTGCTATTCTTGCTCTTTATGAGGCGGAGCGGGTTGGTGTGAAGGTGAGTCATGACACGTGGTTTCATGCTTATCGTTACTGGAGTGACACTCAAAACGACGGCACACCGTCAACCGGCTCGTGGGGGTACGTTCCCGCAAGTTCGGGCAAAGGAAGCACCGACCAACGAGGAAGTATGACTTGTGCGGGGTTAGCAAGTTTGATCATTACGTCGGGTGTGCTTGAAAAAGGGTCTGCTGTAGTTGTGGGCGAGAGGATTATTTGTTTTCAAAAGCAAAACAAACCGGCGGCGGATAAATTGCGGTTAGGTTTCAAATGGATAGCGGATCATTTTTCGGTGTCGAAGAATCCCGGAATTGAGGGGACGTATTTGTATTATTATCTTTATGCTTTGGAGCGTGTTGGGCGGATGACGAATCAGAGGTTTATCGGCAAACATGATTGGTATCGTGAGGGGACGGACAAGTTGATAAATTTGCAGGACAAGGTTGACGGGAGTTGGCGTGAGGGAGTGTTGATTGATTCTCAAACTGCGATGGCGTTACTTTTTCTTTCCAAAGGTCGTCGTCCGGTTTTGCTTGCGAAAATGCAATATGGAGATGATGATTCGTGGAATTTGCATCCGAATGACGCGAACAATTTAACGTTTCATGTTGAGCGTCGTTGGTCGATGGATTTGACGTGGCAAGTTGTTGACATTCAACGCGCGAGTGTTGACGATCTTTTGCAATCGCCGGTTCTATATTTTTCCGGCAACACTTCGCCTTTGCCTTCTACTGACAGAGATTCGCGGTTGCTTGCCCGCAAACTTCGGAGTTATCTTGATCAAGGCGGTTTTATTTTCGCCGATGCTCAATCGAATGACAAAACGTTTGACACTGGATTTCGCGAGTTAATGCGTCGGGTGTTGCCGGAGCCGGAGTTTCAACTTTCGCTTTTGGACAGGTCGCATCCGATTTGGTCGGCGGACAAAATAATTGAGCCGGAGCAAATACGACCGATTGAGGGGATAAATTTTGGTTGTCGGACGAGTGTTGTTTATATTCCGCCGGTTCGCGGCAAGTCGGGCGAGATTGAGCGACCTTCGATTTCGTGTCTTTTGGAGTTGGCAAAAATATTCCAACGAGATGGAGTTTATCCGGTAGTTGTGCAGCGGCAAGTTGACGCGGGCGTGGGGATTGGTTTGAATATTTTAGCGTATGCGACAAACCGCGAATTGCGAACAAAAGATCAAATGTCAAAAGACCTCGACAAAAAAGAAACTCAAGAACTGCCGCGCGGACATATTTTTGCGGCGGTTTTGGATCATGGCGGCGGGGCGGGTGTTGCGCCGCGAGCGGTGCCGAATTTGTTGAACTGGTCGGAGGCGAATATTGGTTTTCCGGTTGAGGCTAAAGCGGAGCTTGTCGGCGCGACAAACAAGAAATTTTTCGACTACCCAATCTATTTCATGCACGGACGCAGCAAATTTTCTTTCACAAAAGAGGAACGGGACAATTTGAAAAAGTATTTGTTGTCCGGCGGTCTGTTGTTCGTCAACTCAATTTGCTCAACAAAAGCATTTACCGACTCGTTCCAAACCGAAATGAAAGAAATCTTCAACGATAAACAATTATTGCCCATTCAATCCGACGATTTATTGTTCAAAAATGATTTTGGCGGTTATGCAATCAAAACGTTAGAGTTGCGTGTACCGGAGCGCGCGCCGAACAAACCAATGACAACACAAAAACGAAGTGTTGAACCTGAACTTTACGGAATCAAGGTCAATGATCGTTGGGCGGTGATATTTTCGCCGAATGATATTAGTTGTGCGCTTGAGAGTGCGGGGACGTTGGAGTGTCGGGGTTATACTCGCGATGCAGCTTTAAAACTCTCAGTCAATGTACTCTTGTACGCCCTAGAAAAATAGTAACAATTCAGTCGAATGATTTAATTTATTTTTTAAACCGCGAAATACGCTAAAAGAGCACGAAAGGTCGCGAATAATTTAGTTTCGCGTCTTTTCGCGTAAATTTCGTGTGTTTC